>DATMAF010000422.1:0-2394 GCA_035560315.1 Terriglobia bacterium
TGCGGCGCGCCGCAATCCGCCGCTGGCTTCAGCAGCGAGGCGAGCGCTGGCGGGAGGATTCCAGCAATCGCGACAGGCGGCTGACCCGGAATCGCATCCGCCACGAGGTGCTGCCGCTGCTGGAACAGTTCAACCCCCGGCTGGTCGAAACCCTGGCGCACACTGCCGCCATTGCCCGCGCCGAGGAAGCATTCTGGGAGAGCTACATCCAGCCCTTGTGCGCATCGTGGGTCCGGTGGGAGAACGAGCAGGCCATGATTGCCATTGAGCGTCTGCGGGAAGCCCCGCCGGCGGTCGCCTGCCGGGTGCTGCGCTGGGCGGTGGCACAGGTCCGGCAGGCCGGCCGCCCGGAGCCGCTGCGCCCGCCGCCTTCCACGGATTTCCAGCACATCGAGGGGCTCTTGAGATGGAGCTTGCATGGACAGAGCGGCCAATCCTTCTCCTTGCCCCGCCAAGTGGAAGCGCGGAAGGAATTCGAGCATCTAATAATCGTAGCAAGGAAGCCGGAGAGAGGAGGGCCCGGCACCGGCCTGTGTCCCGAGAGCTATTGTTACCCGGTAAAAGTCCCTGGTTCGGTAACCGTGCCTGGATTGGGAGTCTCCTTCCGATTTGATTTTGTTACGCTGGGGGAGGGGCAGCCGCGCTATAATGAACAGGGACGTATCCTGCTGGACGCCAAGCTGGCGGATTCCCCCTTAACGTTGCGGAACTGGCAAGCAGGCGATGCCTACCAGCCGGAGGGGCATCGCAGTCCAAAGAAGCTGCAAGATCTTTTCCAGCGACTGCGCATCCCGGTTCGCCAGCGCGCCAAATGGCCGGTGCTATGGGCCGCGGAAAACATTGTTTGGGTCCGGGGACTGGCCGTGGCGGCCGGTTCCTCCCCCGCGCCAGGGAGCAGCCGGGCGATCGAGATTCGCGAGGTAGCGTGAGCGGGGCGAGATGGAGCTGAAAACCGCCTTTTCCGAGCAGCGGATTCAGGAACGGATCCAGGCCCTGGGCAAGGAAATCTCCCGGGACTACGGAGCGGAAACCATCCACGTCATTGCGATGATGGAAAACAGTTTCATCTTTATGGCGGACTTGGTGCGCAAGATCACTTCTCCCGTGATCTGCCATTTTCTGAAGACCGAGATGGTGGACAGCCAGGAGGCTGGCCATCAGCCGGTGCGGCGCATTACGTATCAGTCGCTGGGAGACGTTGAGGGCAAGAATCTGCTGGTGGTGCAGACGCTGGTGGACAGCGGCGTTCCCCTGGAGCATTTGTTGCAGCAATTGAGCGTCAAGAAACCGAAGTCGCTGCGGACAGCCGCTCTGGTGAACCGCGAAGACCACCGCCGCGTCCCCTTGACGCTGGCCTACGTGGGTTTCGCGTGGGACGGGGGGCACCTGGTGGGCTACGGACTGGATCAGACCGGCCTGTACCGCAACCTGCCGTATCTGGCCGAGGTGAATTCCCGTGGTCCGCAATAAGGGTTCGTCCTGCGGGGGATCATGGACTGAGGGAGGAGCGAAAATCCAGTGAACTCTACTGTCAAGACCGTTGTTTTTTGGGTCGTCATGCTGGCGGCTGCCCTGGTGCTCTGGCAAGTGGTCCAGACGGGCACCCCGGCCCGCGAGCGCGAGCTCTCCTTCAGCGAATTTATGGATCAGGTGGAGCAGGGCAACGTCGCGGAAATCACTCTGTACACCCCCAATGAGGTCCGCGGGCAGTTCAAGAAGGAAAACACCCGGCTGAAGACCGTCGTGCCGCCGGATTACCCCGACTTGATCCGCATCTTGCGGGAAAAGGGCGTGATCATCTCCGTCAAGGACAGTTCCACCAGTTCCTGGCTGACGATACTGGTGCAGGCGGCGCCGTTCCTGCTCATCATCGGGTTCTGGATTTTCATGATGCGGCAGATGCAGACCGGCGGCAACAAGGCGTTGTCGTTTGGAAAGAGCCGCGCCCGGTTGCTGTCCTCCCAGCAGAAGAAGATCACCTTCAAGGACGTCGCGGGAGTGGACGAAGCCAAGGAGGAGTTGCAGGAGATCATAGAGTTCCTGCGCGATCCGCAAAAATTCCAGAAACTGGGCGGACGGATTCCCAAGGGGGTGCTGCTGGTGGGGCCTCCGGGCACGGGCAAAACCTTGCTGGCGCGGGCCATCGCGGGCGAAGCTAACGTGCCGTTCTTTTCGATCAGCGGCTCGGATTTCGTGGAGATGTTTGTGGGGGTGGGCGCCAGCCGCGTCCGCGATCTGTTCGACCAGGGCAAGAAACACGCCCCGTGCATCATTTTCATTGATGAAATCGACGCCGTTGGCCGCCACCGCGGGGCGGGCCTGGGGGGCGGCCACGACGAGCGCGAGCAGACGCTGAACCAGTTGCTGGTGGAAATGGACGGCTTTGAGTCCAAC
>DATMAF010000423.1:0-5616 GCA_035560315.1 Terriglobia bacterium
AGTTGCGGATCAGGTGCGCCGCCTTGGGCTCCCGCAGGTCGTGCTTGACGCCGCTGAAGACGCTGCGGTTGGCATAGCTTTCCGCCAGCGCATGCAGGGGGTCGCTTTCGAGGGGCACATCGCCGGTGAACCAGCGCGACCCCCGCAGGAAGTCATCGTCCAGGATGTAACAGCCCGCCTCTTCCAGGCACTCCACCAACCCGATCGGCGGTTGTTCGCAGAAGGAACCCTCCACGATCACCCGGATGCGGTCCTTGGGACGCGCGGTGCGCGTTTGGACCTCGGCCAGCGCCTGTTCCAGCAGTCGCAGGTGCTCTTCCGGCGCGATCAGCGTCCCCAGCCGCGTCAGCAGCCAGTTTTCCGTGGCCGAAATCTGCTGCGGGGCAGTGGCGCGAACCTGGTCCAGCGCGCGATACGCGGAGCGGATGCGGTTGTAGAGCGCGATGCTGCGGTTCAGATCGTCGGCGGTCGCCTTCCTGCCGCTCAGGCGCTCCAGTCCGTTCAACACCCGCCGGTATTCGGCAGTCAGATAGCCGACGCTCGACGGCGATGCGAAATTCTGCGGAAAGTGGATGTAATCGATGTGCATCCCCGGGAAATTGCGCTCGAAAACGCTGGCCAGGTTGCGCGCCGGATCGCAGATGGAATGGAAGACCATTCCGGAGAGAAACTGCAGCCGTTCGGTCAGCCCCAGCTCCAGGGTGCTCTTCACAATCGAACAGACAAAGGATTGGAATCGGGAGTCGGCGTGCGCAATCTCGATCTGGTTGCCGCCGCCAAAGATGCCGACCGGCAGCATGCCCGTGGCATGGATCAGTTCCACGGGACTGTAGATGGGAAAGTATCCGAAGGCCTTGCGCCCTGAGCCGCCTTCCAGCCAGCGCTTGGCTTCCGAGTAGCCGACATCCTGGGTAACCTCCCGCGCGAATTCAATCGTGGAGGCAAGCGATGTGTCGCGTGTTAGCGTCGCCGTGCTCATGGTTGTTCGAATCCTTCCATTGGGCCGAGCGGGTCTGGATGAGGACCGGCGCCTTGCGTCGGCTGCCCCAGCAGCGCGCGCTTGCGTCGGGCCAGCTCAAAATTCTCATGCACCCATTCCGCTTGTGCCTGGCTGAACCATTGACTGGCGCGCACTACCTCATAGAGGGTGTTGCAAACATGACAGAACCGTCCCAGCCAGTTCGGGTCGTCCAGCGGCGCCCCGCACTGTTTGCAGACCCGGGGAACCAGAGCTTCGATCGCCTCGCAGACCTGGCAGAGGTTTTTGGGAGTATCCAGTTGGCAGTTGCGGCAAGCCATCGTTGTCCTCCTGCGCCTGCTTCTCACCCTTTTCGCTGCAAGTTGAAGTCCATTTTTCTATTGAACGTCCGCTCGAATTAAGTTGCCTGTTTTGATGTTTTCAGCAGTCCTTTAATAGCTACAACATATTGAAATTCAGCACCTTGCTGTGGTATTCCCCCCACCTATGAGCGAGATTCCGCATTCCGGTGTTAACCACGAAGGCAACCAGCCGCGATTCAGGCATTCCAAACAAGGCGCATGATGGGAACAAGCAAGGCATAGAACGAAGCCGAGGCGATCAGTTGTATCCACCCAACCTGGTGCATGGAGAGGGGCCGTGGATTGCCGGAGCGGAATTGCCACAGTTCCCAGGCATGCAGAGCGCCGGGAAGCAAGAACGGGATCGTCAAGGCCGGATAACCGCTTAACGCCAGGGCAGCCAAACCGCTCCACTGGCCTGCTTGCCAGCCGACGGCGGAGCGGAAAAACCGCCGGGACTGGTTGCCGCGGCGGCTGGAGAGAATCGCTTCCAGGCGAGCGCGCACCACCAGCACGGAGGCCGCGCTGTGCGCCGCGCTGATCGTCCAGATTGCGGCTGCCATCCAATCCAGTTCGCCGCGCCCAGCCAGGTAGGCCGGAAGGCTGGAGGCCGTCAAGCCGGCGACGCCCAGCAATTGGGCCGCGATCTCTCTCTGGATTCGCTGCCGGGCGATAACGACGGAGCAGAAAGCCAGCGCCAGTCCGCCGGCTCCCAGCAAAACAACCCATGCCACGGGCAGCGTCAGCAGGAGAAAGGAGCCTGAAATCGCCAAACCGCCCAGCGGAAGCCACAGCGGCCGGATCACCAAAGACAATGGTACAGAGCCGTCTTGTCCTATGGACGGCGGGGTGCTGCACAGGAGGCGAACCAGAGGATCGCGCAGCAAGAACAGCGAAAATACGGCCAGCAGGCTGGCTCCCGTGCGGAGGCTCCAGACCGGACCCGGAGCGATCAGGGCGGCGGCGAGGAAGGGCAAGCTCACCATTCCCCAGGCGCCATGTTCTCTGGGCAGCAGGAGCCATTTGGGTTGCGCTGTGGCGGAATCCTGCCGAACCGGCGCTGCCCGCGCCGACGGAACGGGGGGAGGATTGCCCGTGGAACGTTCGCTCGCTGGCGTAGTGGCAAGAGTACTCATCCCAGAACCCCATCGTTCCGTATGCGCAGCGAAATCCGCCCTCCGGCTGGAGCAGGCATCGGTCGCTCTGCACCTGGTGTTCCAGGCCGAGAAAATACTCCCTTGTTAGCAGACGTGCGGTTTCCAAACGCCCGGAAGGGCCATTTCACCGTATCCGTTGTGTCAAATATCGCAATGCCATCTCATGACTGCGGAAATTACCGCGAAAAGTCCATTTATGAGGGTGAACAGCGGCGGGGGGAAAATCAGCGGCTGGCTAGGGTACTGCGGCCGTGGCCAGAAGGCTTCTTTGGCACAGGGATTGCCAGAAAAGGAAATTACACTGCCTTCAGGAGGTCCTGTTATGGCCGCGCCGCTCTTGCATTCGCTTCAAGCAGAGCAAAAGGGATCCATTTACACCATCACGTTGAACAAGCCGCCGCTGAATATCATCGACATTGCGATGATCGAGGAAATCTGCGCCGCGCTGCGGAGCATTGAAGGGGATTCTTCAATCGAGGTGGTGGTATTCCGTGGCGCGGGGCCGAAAGGGTTTTCTGCGGGGGTGAGCGTGCAGGATCATACTCCCGAGCGGGTGCGGGAACTAATCCCCAAATTCGATGACATCTTCCGGCTGCTGGCGGCAACCGACAAGATCACAGTCGCTGCGGTGCATGGATTTTGCCTGGGCGGGGGATTTGAGCTGGCGGCCATGTGCGATCTGGTGATCGCCACCGAAAGCGCCACCTTCGGCCAGCCCGAAATCAAACTGGGGCAACTGGCCCCGGTCGGCATCATTCTGCTGCCGCACCTGGTCGGCTATCGCAAAGCTGCGGAACTGATCTTCACGGGAGAAACCATTGGCGCCCGGCAGGCGGAAGCGCTGGGATTGGTCAATCAGGTCGTTGGAAATGAGCACCTCGAAGAGGCACTCCAGAACCTGACCGGCAAGCTTGCCTCCCACAGCCGCGCCATTCTCCGGCATACGAAATCATTCTTGCGCCGGGCCAGCGGTTTGGATTTCGTGAGCTTGCTCCAGGAGAGCGAAGAGCGGTTCTTCCATTCCGTGGCCGCGTCTGAGGATTCCAAGGAAGGAATCTATGCGTTTCTGGGAAAGCGTTCGCCGCAGTGGACACATCGCTGAACAGTGGTGGAGAATTGCGATCCACTGCGATGCGGCGAAGTCGATCCTTGTTGTTTCTAGTCCTTCCTGCAAGCGCGTTTCAGCCCAGGAGGCTGGGCTATCTCACCCTGTCAATGCCTCAGGATCTGCGGAATGTTCGCCCCAACAATTGGACGGCATGGCAGCATCACGTTGACGGAGAGATAGTTATCGCTCCGGAACAGTCGTTCAAGGGCTCTGGATCGGTTCGTGCTCAACAACGGCCCCTGACCCATTCGTGCCGGAACGGCTGGGGCCTCTTGCCAGCAGAAGAATTTGAGAGTAAAAGGGAATCTTCCGCGGGTGCCACCCGCGGCATTCAAAATGTGATGGAGCGGCAGCCCGACATGGACGATCAAGGCCGACGACGCCTTCTGCAATCTTTAGTGGGCGGCGGCATTGGCGCTTCGATTCTTTCTTTTTTGTATCCCATCATCAATTTTATTCTGCCACCCCCTTCGCAAGGGGGTGGTGTGGAATCCAAGGAAGTCGGTGCGGAAACCGAACTGGCGCCCAACTCTGGAACCGTCTTTCAATTCGGAACCGAGCCGGCGCTGTTGATCCGCACGGCGGAAGGAGAGCTGCGGGCCTTCTCCGCCATCTGCACGCACTTGGGCTGCACCGTGAATTACGATGCGGAGTCCAAGGTGATCTGGTGTCCCTGCCACAACGGCATGTTTGATCTGCACGGGCGCAATGTTGGCGGTCCGCCGCCGCGTCCGCTGCCGGAGTACCGGGTGAATCTCCGTAATGGGAAAATTGTCGTCACCAAAGGAGCCTGAAGCGGCGCCGGCCAGAAAGCGGTTTTCGCCGCTGGCGTGGCTGGAGGAGCGCATCGACCTGGCGCCGATGAAGGAGTTCGTGCGCCACAAGGCGGTGCCGGTCCACAAGCACTCGCACTGGTATTACCTGGGCGGCATGACGCTGTTTCTGCTCATCGTGCAGGTCATGACGGGGATCCTGCTGCTGCTGTATTACCAGCCTTCCGAGTCCAGCGCCTTTGAAAGCGTGCGCTTCATCATGACCCAGGTGCGTTTCGGCTGGCTCATCCGCTCGATTCACGGCTGGTGTGCGAACCTGCTGATGGCGCTGGCCTTCGCCCACATGTTCAGCACCTTTTTCCTGAAATCCTACCGCAAGCCCCGCGAACTGACCTGGGTCAGCGGCATGTTGCTGCTGGCCCTGATGCTGGCCTTCGGCTTTAGCGGCTACCTGCTGCCGTGGAATACGCTCTCCTACTTCGCCACCATGGTGGGCACCAACATCGCGGGGGCGGTGCCGTGGATCGGGGAATTTGTCCTGCGCTTTCTGCGCGGCGGCGAGAGTGTGACCGGAGCGACTTTGACCCGTTTCTTCGGATTCCATGTCGCCATCTTGCCGGCCCTCACCGGCCCGGTGCTGCTGCTGCATCTGTGGCTGATTCAGAAGCAGGGCATGAGCCTTCCGGTGTCGGTTGAGGAAGAACTGCGGCGAAAAGGAACTCCGCCGGCTTCGATTCGCTTTTTCCCGGACTTTCTGTTGCGCGAGCTGATGGGCTGGTACATTGCGCTGGCAGTGCTGGCCGGGCTGGCAGCGCTGTTTCCGTGGGAACTGGGAGTCAAAGCCGACCCTTTCGCCCCGGCTCCCCCCGGCATCCAGCCGGAGTGGTACTTCCTGTTCATGTTTCAGACGCTCAAGTACATCCCTGCCAAGATCGGGGCGATGGACGGGGAAGTGCTGGGGATTCTTGGCTTCGGGCTGGCGGGATTGGTATGGCTCCTGGTGCCGTTTATTGACCCCGGGCCGGCCAACAGCAAGTGGAGCCGGCGGGTTCACCAGGCAGGCGTCTTTGTGGTGATTTACATCGTCGTGATGACGGTGGTTGCCTATGTTTTTAAGGAAGCGCGGTAACATGGCACGAACCGCCGGATGGCTCTGCCTGCTGGCGCTGTATGCGCTGGCGGCGACGGCGGTGATGGCCGCCGTTCAGGAGGCTTCGCCTCCCCCTGCCGCAGCGGCCTCCGCGCCGGAGCCCAATCC
>DATMAF010000424.1:0-3169 GCA_035560315.1 Terriglobia bacterium
TCCCCGCCTCGTTCATCGGCATCCCAAACTTGGTGGCGAGCACAATGTCCTTCCGCCGCGGGCCCAGGGTCTCGCCCAGGATGGTCTCCGAACCGCCCTGGCCGCCATAGACGTCCGCGGTATCGAAGAGTCGGATGCCTAGCTCCAGGGCTTTGTGAATCACCCGCTGGGAAGCCTTCGCATCGATCCGGCGGCCGAAGTTGTTGCATCCCAAGCCGACGATCGTTACCAGCGGGCCGGAACTTCCCAGGCGTCGTTGCTCCACGGCATCATTCCCTTTCTGGATGGCGCGATACGCGCCTCCCCGAGCATAGGCCGGAGACGGCCTTTGTTGCAATCGCCGCCCGCCCGCAAAGCGCGACGGCCGGATCTCTCGGTTATAATCAGGCATCCAGCCCGGACAAGGGAGGGGGCATGCACAGCCGCTTTGGTCTGCTGGGCGTGATTGCGGCAGCCCAACTGATGGTGTTTTCCCTCGAAGCTGCGCCGCAACGAGGACGGGAGCCGCAACGCCCCCGCCTCAGCCAGCACGCGGCCGTCAGCCAGACGATCAACGACACCGTCATCACCATTGACTACAACCGCCCCGTGGCGCGCGGACGGGAACTGTTCGGGGCGCTGGTGCCGTGGGGAAGAATCTGGTGCCCGGGTGCGGATGAGGCCACCTCCATTACTCTGACCACGGATGTGGTGATCAACGGCAAGAAGCTGGCCGCCGGCTCCTACACCATCTGGGCCAACCCGGACCCGAATGAATGGACCATCATCTTCAGCAATGCCTATCCGGCCTTCCATGTTCCGTATCCGGCGGGCCGCGACGCACTTCGGGTCACCGCCAGGCCCCGCACCGGCGAACACATGGAAACCCTCTCGTTCTATTTCCCGGTGGTGGATGGCCAGCGCGGAGAGTTGGTGCTGCATTGGGGAACCGTGGTGGTCCCCATGACATTCGAAGTTCCCTAGGCTTATCGGTCGATCGAATAGGTCAGCTTGACAATGAAAGAGCGGTTGACCAGCCCGCCCCGGTCTCCATAGTTTCTGGTTTCACTGTAGACAAAGAACAGATCGTCGCTGGAATGGTAAATGTAATTGAGGCGGGCGTTCAGCGTGAGGGACTTGTTCTGGCTGTTCAGAAGAAACGAGGTGCGGGTGAGCCAGTTCGGGTTGATGGCGTAGTTCACCTCGGCATTCAATTCGCGGGTGGTGAAGGTGGCGTTCCGGCGCTCGATGCGGTTCCACTCCAATCCCGGCGTGAACGACCATCGGGCGTTGGGCTTCACATAGGGAGCCATGGCGAACGTGGTGATGGTCCCGTCGTAGAATCCGCCGCGCTCAAAATCAAAATTGCCGGAGATTCGGCGGCCCCGATACGCCGTGAAGCGGGTGCTGAAGAAATTCCAGTTATAGTCCCCGGCGGGCACCGTGCCCCCTTCACCGCTGATGCGGAACGGCTCCCGCAGGCGCTCGAAATGATTGGAAAACTCCAGCGTCCACAGGTCGCCGTTGTGAAACTCGAATCCCAGCCCTGCCTGGCCAATGCGGGTGTCCAGCGCGCCGTCCTGGTCCGCGATGTAATCCGCCGAGCCGGTAAACTGCACTTCGCGAATGACCGGCAGATTCGGCCTGGGACGGAAGGCGACAGTGGCCTGGGTGCGCTGCAAGCCCGTCCATCCGGGCTCGGCGCGGGCGACAAATCCCATTTCCGGGCGGAAATTCTCTCCGATGAACAGATGCTGCGCCGTCAGCTCCGTCCGGTCGCTGTTCCAGCTGATCTTGCCGCGCGCGGCCCAGTCGCGGTCCTCCAGGCCCCGCGAAGCGGTCTTGGCGAGGTAGGCAAAGATTCCCAGATAGCGATGGAAGGTAAAGCTGGAATCGGCTCCCCACCCCTGGTTGGAGCCGCCGAGCGGGCTGCCCGTGTTTCTGGTCATCAGGAAGCCGACCGATGAGCGGGCCAGAATCTTGCTGCGGAGCCGCACCACCGAAAAATTCTGGCCGGGGGATTCCTGGCCGAGGGAATTGGTGGAACGGTCGGTCTGCATGTTCAGCAGGCCGATCTCCAGTGGGCCCTGGGTGCCGCTCAGCTTGAGACCGCCCAGAATGGGAATCTCCTGGCGAGCCTCCGACAGGCCGATCCGCCGGCTGTGGAACAGCACCAGGTCGTTGCCGGTAAAACCGCCGCCGAACGCGAAGATTCCCGAGCCTTCCTGGAAAAACTCGCGCTTTTCGGGAAAAAACAAGCTGAAGCGCGTCAGGTTGACCTGCGCCTGATCCACGTCGGCTTGCGCGAAATCGGGATTGATGGTGAGGTCCAGCGCCAGATCGGGCGTCAAGAGATACTTGGCGTCTTCCAGGCCGATCTGCCCGCGATACCCGGTGGCGGCGCCGCCACCGGGGGCGGGGGAGCGCAGCGCCGTGCCGGAGATGTACGGCTTGATGCGGTAGCGAAACCCTTCAATCCCTGACAACCCCTCCAAATGCCCCGAACCGGAAATTTTCGTAAAGGTATAACCCCGCGTGTAGCCGGCCCAGAAGATTTCCTCGTTCTTGCGCATGATGGTGCGGTGAAAATTCAGGCCCCAGGTGGCGCCATTGTCGCCGGCAAAGCGCACCGCTTTGAAAGGAATCGCGATCTCGGCCACCCAGCCCTCTGGGGTGATGCGGGCGCTGGCGTCCCATTGCTCATCCCAGTTGTTGTTGCGCGACTCGCCTTCGTTGCCGACGAACTGGTCCTGCCGCGTGCCGAGCGGATTGACCCGGAAGCGGTAGCCGTTGCGGTGATCGTGGAAGGTATCGAGCATGATCTCGAAGATGTCATCGGTTTCCATGTCGTCATCGCGGCGCAGCTCGGTGGCGACGATCCCGGACGGGTCGGAGTCGTAGCAGATCACCGCAAAGTAGATTTGCTGGCTGTCGTAGAGAACGCGAATCTCCGTGCGCTCGGTGGGCTCGGCGCCTTCCACCGGGTCGCGCTGGACGAGGTTGGAGATGACCGGAGCCAGTTCCCAGCTCTTTTCGTCGAACTTGCCGTCGATGACGATCGGGCCGATGGCGCGCGTGGCGGTGACGGAGGGCGCGGGCAGCGCGTGGCCGGGACTCAACTGCGGCGCCGCCGGCTCGTTCGGGCGGCCATTCTGCTGGGCGGGCGCAGTGGTTCCCAGCAGCACAAGCC
>DATMAF010000425.1:0-2307 GCA_035560315.1 Terriglobia bacterium
ATGACATGTGCCGGCTCCGTCGAGTCACGGGAGCCGCAATTCCGCTCCTTCCTGCAACTCCTGCTGGGGTAAAGACGGCGCGCGCAGCGCCGACAGCGCCGCGCGAATCTTGCCGATCTGCACCGTGCACTCCGCATACGCGTTCCCAATGCGCGTGCCCGCTTCCTTCACGCGGTTCTCGAACTGGTCCTCCATCACTTTCAGGCAACTCTCGATATTCTTCAGGTAGTTCTCGAGGTTCTGCTGGTCGATGGAGGTGGAGAACTGTAGCTGAAAACGATAGAGCGCCAGAATCAGCGGCAGCGCCATGGAATAGGAGATCACCAGCACGTCCTTTCCGATGGCCTGATAATGCGCCTTGCGGCAAACACTGTACGCCGCATCGGGGATCGCCGCCACCGCCAGTGGAATGGTCCGCGCCGGGTCGATATACTTGGCCGCCTCCTGCGCCTTGGAATAAATAGCGGCTTCAATCTCCTGGATGATCTTCTGCCGCTGCTCGGCCCCCGTTTCTTCTCCCAGTCGCTCCAGCGGCAGCACCGCAGGAAACTTGGAGTCAATCGGCAGGCGCTTTTGATTGGGGAGCACGAGAGCAAACTCCACCGTTTTGCCGCCCACTTTGAAATCGGTTTCGATCCAGCCGGGCGGAAACTGCGCGAAGGCTTCCGCGAGAATATTCTCGCCTGCTTCGCCCACGTCGCGGGTGCCGATCAGTTTGTTGGCAATGCGGTTGATGGTTTCCCCCAGTTGCGCCTCACGGCTCTTCACGTGTTCCAGATCGGTGCGGATCGAGCCCAGTTGCTGCACCGTCTGGGTGATGGCTTCCACTTGCGACTTGATGCCGCCGATGGTTTCTGTGGTTCCGGAAAGCGTTTCGATCTGCGACTTGATCGCCTCCAGTTGCTGCACAGCGCTGTTAATGATTTCGACTTGGGCGCGAATGCCGCCGATCGACTGCGCGTGCCCGGAGATCGACTCCACCTGGGACTTGATTCCGCCCAGGTCCTGTAGCGCCGCCGCAACATGTTGCACCTGGGACTTCACAGCGCCCAGGTCGCCGAGCGCGACGGGCAACGCCTGCATCTGCGTTTTCACCGAGGCGACATCAGCCGCCAGGGTTTGCGAACCCGCCACCTGCTGCTGCACAACCGCGAGATCGCTCCGCAGCTTCCACACAATCCCGAGCAGGACCACCAGCAGCAGGACCGCCACGATGAGCGCAAGCAACATCGCCATGCCAACCGTTCAGAAGGCGCGGAGCTGAGCCTGGTAGCCTTCGAAGTTGCGCTGTAACTCGCCGAGCGAGTCGCCGCCGAATTTTTCGAGCAGGCACCGCGCCAGCACCAGTCCCACCATCGCCTCGGCGGCCACACCGGCGGCCGGGACCACGCAGACGTCCGAGCGCTCGTAGGCCGCCTTCACCGCTTCCTTGGTCTCCATGTGCACGGACTGCAACGGCCGGCGCAGCGTCGAGATGGGCTTCAGGTAGCCGCGCACGATGATGTCCTGGCCGTTCGAGATGCCGCCCTCCAGCCCCCCGGCATGGTTTTCCGGCCGGGTGAACCTCTTCTGCTCGCGGTCGTAGTCAATCGGGTCGTGGACGTGAGAGCCCCGCGAAAGCGCGCTTTCGATGCCGGCGCCGATCTCCACCGCTTTCACCGCCTGGAGCGACATCACCGCCTGCGCCAGCAGCCCGTCCAGCCGCTCATCCCAGTTGGCGTGCGTGCCCAGGCCCGGCGGCACATTGTGCGCAATGACCTCAAACACTCCGCCCAGCGTGTCGCCGGTGCGCAGAACCTCATCCACCGCCGCCTTCATCTTTTGCTCCGCTTCGGCGTCGGCGCAGTTGAACAGAATCTCTTCTTTGGCGCAAAGCTGCCGCAGCTCGTCCCAGCTTGGCGTGCGGCGCGAATGAATCTCCCCCACGGCAATCACGTGGCTGAGAACTTCGATCCCCACCTCGCGCAGCAGCAGCTTGGCCAAAGCGCCGGCCGCCACCCGGGCCGAGCTTTCGCGCGCGCTGGCGCGCTCCAGAATGTAGCGGGCCTCGTGCAGGTTGTACTTCAGTGAACCGGCCAGATCGGCGTGGCCGGGCCGGGGCGGATTCAAGTCCTTGTACTTCTGGGGAGTGTCGGGATGCTCCTCGACCGGCAGCGCTTCCTTCCAATTCTCCCAGTCCTTGTTCCATATAATGACGGCGATGGGCGCGCCGGTGGTCTTGCCGCGCCGGACGCCGGCGATGATGTCGGCGGTGTCCGTTTCCATCTTCATCCGCCCGCCGCGTCCGTAGCCGCCCTGGCGCCGCTT
>DATMAF010000426.1:0-4966 GCA_035560315.1 Terriglobia bacterium
GGAGTTGCGGGAATTCCTGGGCGAATAGCATTTGGAGCGCAGCCGCGGCAGCCTCCTCCCGAAGATGCGGCTGCTGGCCGGCATGGTTCCCGCAAATGTGGCTGCCGATTCGAGCTTCCTCGGCGGGGATGCGAGGGCGCAGGGAATTCACAAAATTTTGCTGAACGGCGGCCCGACTTGGTACGATGGAGCTACTGAAAGGCTAGCACGTTTACTTGATGCAGAAGAAGGAAAACCCGAAGGGCGGGAAAACTCCCCCCAAAGCGCCAACGACGCCGCCACGAATACCCATCGAACAGCACGATACCGAGCCGTTGGTTTCCAGCCCCTGGACGCGATCGCCCGGCCGGGTGCGGTTCCGCAGCCTGTTGCAGCAATCCATTGACCGGAGCCCGCAACGGTCCAACTACCACTTCGCGGTGCTTTATGTCGATCTGGACCGGTTCACGAGGATCAATGACAGCCTGGGCCGGGAACGGGGCGACGAAATCCTGATGGAAGTCGCCCGGAGGCTGCGCAGTTGCCTGCGGCCGCAGGACCTCATCACGCGGTTGCGGGAGGACGAGTACCTGATCTTTCTGGATGAGATTCAAGCCCTGTCGAATGCGCTGGATGTCGTGGAGCGGATGCGCGCCGCGATGCGCACCGCCTTTCGCATCAACCGGCAGGAGGTGTTCCTGAGCGCCAGCGTCGGGGTGGCCCTGGGCCCGGCGGCCTACAAGAAGTCCGAGGAAATGGTGCGCGACGCGGAAGCGGCCATGCACCGGGCCAAGAAGAAAGGGCCGGCCAGCCACGAAGTGTTCGATTCCAATTTTCTGGAAGAATCCAAGCGGCAATTGCAGTTGGAAACGGAATTTCGCAGCGCCATCGAGGGCCGCCAGTTGCGGCTGCAATATGAGCCGATCATGTCGCTGGACTCCGAACGCGTGGCCGGATTTGAATCCTTGATCCGCTGGGTCAAGCCGGAGCGCGGGATGGTGCATCCCGGCGAATTCATCCCCATGGCGGAGCAGACCGAACTCATCATCCCCATGACCCGCTGGGTCATCCACGAAAGCTGCCGCCAACTGAAACAATGGCAAGACCGCTATCCGGGCTTCGCCACCACCTGGCTCAGCCTCAACCTGAGCCCCATTTACATCCAGAAGTGCGACTTTGCCAGCGAACTCTCCGCCCAGATCGAGGCCTCCGGCGTCAACGCCTCAAACCTCGCCCTGGAGATTACCGAGAGTCAGTTGCTGGACAACGCCGACTCCATCCTGAAGGGCTTGCAGCGCCTGCACGACACCGGGATTAAGCTGTGGATCGATGATTTCGGGTCCGGATACGCCTCGCTTTCCTATCTGGTCAACTTTCCGATCCACGCCCTCAAGATCGACCGCTCCTTCATCGCCAAGATGATCGAGGAGGAAAAGAGCGCCGCCATCGCCAAGGCCATCGTGTCGCTCGGAAAGACGCTGGGCCTCAGCGTGATTGCGGAAGGGGTGGAAACCGCCGAGCAATTGGAATACCTCCGCAACATCCAGTGCCCCTACGGGCAGGGGTATTACTTCTCCGCCTCGAGCGATCCCGAATTGATCGACTCCCTCTTCGCTGCCAAGAAAAGCTCGCCGTAGCTTCTCGGACCGGAAGCCGGAATCCTTCCCCCAGGCCCCCCAGGAAACGAGTTCGTGAGGGCGCACCCGCCCTGTGCTCTCCGTTACCTCCTTCCGAGAAACCGTTTGAGCGAAGCGGCGGCATCTGCCTTTTCAAGGCCGCTAGGTCTGCCCGGGCCGGTGTGCGCAGGCGCGGGATTGCAATAGGCAAGCAATCGAGCCCGACTGCCCGGAGGGAGCTACTTCCGCAGAGGGGAAAGCAAAAACTACAACGCGGCGGCGCCGGAGACCACTTCGATCAGTTCCTTGGTGATGGTGGCCTGGCGGATGCGATTCATGTTGAGGGTGAGTCCGTCGATCATCTCGCCGGCGTTTCTGGTGGCCGAGTCCATGGCGGTCATGCGGGCGGCATGCTCAGCGGCGTTGGACTCGATCAGCGCCCGGAAAATCTGAATTTCGACATAGCGCGGCAGCAGGACGGAAAAAAGAGCCGCCGGGGGTTGCTCATAGATGTAATCGACCAGCACCGTGCCCGGGGCGGGATGGAAGGGGGGCAGCGGGAGCACCTGCTCCACGGTCAGCTTCTGCGAAATGACGCTCTTAAACTCATTGTAAATCAGGAAAACGGCGTCGGTCCGCTGCTCCGCATAGGCGGGGATGACGGCGCCCGCGATCTGCTTGGCATGCGCATAATTCAAGCGCGCGAAGATTCCGGTCCATTCCTGGATCACCGCCGCCTGGCGTTTTCGGAAGTAATCCCTTCCTTTGCGGCCGACCACGATCAACTCGACCTGCCGGTCGGCGTTTTCCTTCAGATAGCGCTCGGTGGCCCGGAGGATGTTGGCGTTGAAGGCTCCGCACAAGCCCCGGTCGCCCGTGACCACCACGGCCGTGATGCGGTTCCACTCGCGCCGCGCCAGCAGGGGATGCGAGAGATCTTCGGAGCGCGCCGCCAGGCTTTCCAGAACCTCCTTGAGAAGCCCTGCGTACGGCCGCGCGTTGAAAGCGCGCTCCTGGGCCTTGCGCAGCCGGGCCGCGGAGATCATCTTCATCGCTTTGGTGATCTGCTGCGTGTTGCGCACCGTGCGGATGCGCCGCCGCATGTCAATCAAGCTGGGCATCGTTCTGCTTTCCCCTCCGTGGGGGCGGGCGGCCGCTCCAACGGCTTATTTCGCCGCGGCCGCCGGAACGCCGGCGCTGCTCCGGAAGCGCTGCTTGAATTCGTTGAGGACCTTTGTGAAATCATGCTTCAGGGCGTCGTCGAGCTGTTTCTTCTCCATCACCTGCTGCCACAACGAGGGGTGGCTGTTCTCCACGAAACGGTAGAGTTCGGCCTCAAAACGCCGGATGTCCTCCACCGCCACGTCGTCAAGGAAGCCGTTGGTCCCTGCGTAGATGGCCAGGATCTGCTTGGCCACCGGCAAGGGGGCGTACTGATCCTGCTTCAACAGTTCCACCAAGCGCTGGCCGCGGGCAAGTTGCGCCTGGGTCGCCTTGTCCAAGTCGGAGCCGAACTGGGCAAAGGCCGCCAACTCGCGGTACTGGGCCAGATCCAGCCGCAGCGTTCCGGCCACCTGCTTCATGGCTTTGATCTGCGCGTTGCCGCCCACCCGCGAAACGGAGAGTCCCACGTTGATGGCCGGACGGATGCCGGAGTTGAACAGGTCGGCCTCCAGATAAATTTGCCCGTCGGTGATGGAGATCACGTTGGTCGGAATATAGGCCGAGACGTCGCCGGCCTGCGTTTCAATGATCGGCAGGGAGGTCAGCGAACCGCCGCCGTTCTCGGCGCTCAGCTTGGCGGCGCGCTCTAACAGCCGCGAGTGCAGGTAGAAGACGTCGCCGGGGTAGGCTTCGCGGCCCGGCGGGCGACGCAGCAGCAGGGAGATTTCCCGGTAGGCGGCGGCGTGCTTGGACAGATCGTCGTAGATGGTCAGCGCATGGCGTCCCGTGTCGCGGAAGTATTCGCCCATGGCGCACCCCGCGTAGGGCGCCAAATACTGCATCGGAGCCGGATCGCTGGCGGATGCCGAAACAACAATGGTGTACTCCATGGCCCCGTATTGCTCCAGGATCTTCACCACCTGCGCCACCGTGGAGCGCTTCTGCCCGATGGCGACGTAGATGGCAATCACATCGCCGCCTTTCTGGTTGATGATGGTGTCCAGCGCCACCGCCGTCTTGCCGGTCTGCCGGTCGCCGATGATCAACTCGCGCTGGCCGCGCCCGATGGGGATCATGGCGTCGATCGCCTTCAAGCCCGTTTGCAGCGGTTCCTTCACCGGCTGGCGGTCCACAACGCCGGGAGCGATGCGCTCCACCGGATTGAACTGGTCAGTGGCGACCGGCCCCTTGTCGTCGATGGGCTGGCCGAGCGCGTTCACGACGCGCCCGATCAGCGCCTCGCCCACCGGCACCTGCATAATCCGCCCGGTGCGCTTGACCGGGTCGCCCTCGCGGATTTCCGAGTAATCGCCCAGGAGCACCGCGCCGACCTGGTCCTCTTCCAGGTTCATCGCCAGGCCGGCCACGCCGTGCGGCAGAGAGATCAGCTCGCCGGCCATGACCTTGCCCAACCCGTAAATGCGCGCGATGCCATCGCCCACCGAAATCACCGAGCCGACCTCGGACACATTCATCGTGGTTTCAAAATTTTCGATTTGCTGGCGGATGATCTTGCTGATCTCGTCCGCTCGGATTTGAGCCATAGCTGCTCCTCACTCAGATTGCGTTTTTCCTCCGGCGCTAGAAGGCGGCGGAACGGCCCGCCAGATCCGCCCGCAGGCGCTCCAGTTGTCCGCGAACCGAGCCGTCATAGATGGTGCTGCCCACCTGCGCGGTGACGCCGCCGATCAGCGCGGGGTCCAGCGAAAAATGCAGGCGCACCTGCTTGCCGGTGCGCTGGCGCAAGGCCTGTTCCAGCGCCTCTTTCTCCGCCTCTCCCAGCGCCCGCGCCGAGGTGACCTGTGCCTCGACAATACCGAGCCGTTCCTGCAGCAACTGATCGAAGGCGTTCACGATGTCGCGCAGCAGGGGGAAACGATCGTGTGCGAGCACGACCCCCAGGAAATTCTGAGCCACCGGCCCCAGGCCCAGCCGGGAAGCAAGTTCCGCCAGCACCGCCCGCTTCTTCGGGAGCGGGATGGCGGGCGTGGCGAACAGGATCGTGAGCTCCTGATTCTGGCGCACCAGTTCCGCGAACTCCCGCAATTGCGAGCTGAGGGCCTGCGGATCGGCGGCGCCGGGACCGCCCGGGGGCGCCACCACCTCCACCAGGGCACGCGCATATCGTAATGAAACGGCGGAAGGCAAGTGTTACTCCGGTCTCCTTGGCAGGGACGCTCCTCGGGCGCCGCCGTTGCCGGCGGTCG
>DATMAF010000427.1:0-3914 GCA_035560315.1 Terriglobia bacterium
GCTCCAGGCGCACGCCCAGTTCGGTGTCCTCGGCGAGGCGAAATTGCGGGTCAAAGGAGCCGACTTCCATCACCGCCTCACGGCGCAGGCTGAGGTTGCAGGTGACAAAATGGGCGTGCCCGTAATCCTTCCCCGGTTCCATCCCCCGCTGGGGGAAAAGGAACGGGTGGGTGTTTAAGAAATGCGCCAGCGCGCGGCGCGATGCGTCCGCCGGGTAGCGGAAGTCGCCGAGCACGGCCCATTTCTCGCGCGGATGCTGCTGGTGAACCCGGAGGTGTTCCGCCAGGAGTTCCGGCTCGGCAATGGTGTCGTCATTGAAATAGAGCACCACCTTACCTCGGCTGCGCTCCGTCCCGGCACGGCGCGCCGCCCCGGCCCCGGCATTGGCCTGGCGCAGATATTCCAGGCGGTAAGGGACTTGGAGTTCGGCGCAAAACGCGGGGGTGCCGTCGGTCGAGCCGTCGTCGACCACAATCACCTCAAACTGTTCCGGTGGAAGCGACTGCCCGCTCAGGGCCAGCAGACAGGAACCCAGCGTGTCGCGTCGGTTGTAGGTGGGGATGACGACAGAAAGTTCCGGCCAGTTCCGGCGCCGCCCCCGCTTTTTCGGGGAAGACGGGGCGCCCGGCTCCGGCGCTTTCGGCAGCGGAGCTGGGGAAGCGCCGCGGCAGCGTTGCGCTTCCTGGCGGCAGCGCGCTGCTTTTTCCGGCTGGCCGAGTTCCGCGTAACAGCGCTCCAGCGCCTCCAGCACGCGGGCAAAGAACATGTTGCGGGGAATCGCGCCGCGAACAAAGGCAAAAATATGCCGGAGTTGCTCGCCGGCGGCGGCGGGCCGGCCTTCCAACAGGAGCTCTTCGGCCATGCGGACCCAGGCCAGCAGCCGCAGTTGCATCCGCTCGGCGGCCGGCTGATGCGTGAGCACCTCGGGATGCAACGCTTCGACGCGCCGAATGGAGGGAAGCGGCGCCGGCTTGCCGGGCGGCTGGAAGCGGCGAACGCGGGCAGCGAGCATGCCCACCTGCTCGTGCAGCCGCTCCCAGGAGAACTCGTTTCGAACATGGTCCTGCCCGCGCCGCGCCAGCGACTCCCACAGCGCCCTGTCCTGGTAGGCGCGAACAACGGCGGCGGCAAACTCTTCCGGCGTGTCAGCCAGCAGCGCCTCTTCCCCATGGCGCAGATTCATTCCCTCCGCGCCCACCGTCGTCGTGACCAGGGGGATGCCCGCGGCCAGCGCCGCCAGGTTCTTGGTCTTGATCCCGGTGCCAAAGCGGACGGGCGAAATAAAGACGCGGTGCCGCTGCAAGGCCGGCTCCAGGCTGGGCAGATGCCCGAGGCTGACGATGCCGGCCCCGGCGGAGGCCAGCGCCGCCGGAATATTATTTCCAGCCACGTGCAGCGCTGCGCCGGGCAACTCCTTGCGTACGCGCGGCCAGACCTGTTCCAGGAACCATTGCATGCCCTCCTGGTTGGCGGCATTGTCAAAGTTGCCTGCAAAGAACAGTCCGGCCCGGTCCTCGAAGCCAGGGCCGGCCGGGGCGATGTCCGCCGCCATCGGCAGCAGCTCGATTTCCAACTCGGGAACCTCCGCCAGCATCTTCCGTCGGTCCTCCGGGCTGATGGCCAGGATCAGGTCGGCCTGACGATAGATTTCCAGTTCCCGCTGCTGGTAGTCGGCGGCGCGCTCCTCGTCGGAGAGCAGACCGCTCAACTGGGCGGCGCGGCGCTCCCGCAGCCCGTGGAAATCGTCGGTCAGCACCGCCACCAACGTCTGCGGCGAGCAGCGCCGGATGGCTTCTGGATATTGCTCCGCGACGGAGATCCCCGACCAGAACCAGTGAAACAGGATGGCGCAATCGACCTGCTGCCGCCGCAGCACCTCCTCCAGGGCCCAGCGCGCGGGCGCCTCGATGCCCGCATAGCGCAGCCGCTCCGCATCGCCGGCGTAGACCGGGATACCCAGAGCGTCCAAGGCCGGGCGGTAGCGCTCCTCGTTGGCGCCATTGCGGGCGAGGTAGGTCACGGAATGCCCGGCGGCGCGCAGCGCCCGCAACACCTGCATCAGCCGGGCGTCGGAACCGCTCCGGTCGGCGTGCGGCAGGACGTCGTGCACCACCAAAAAGTGCAGCGGAGCGGCATCGCGCCTGTCGGGGGCGTCTTGCGTGTCGCGGCGCTCGGCCTGGGTGCCCTTCCGCAGATACAACTCTTCGGGAAAGCGTTCCCGGGGCGCCGTCTCCCGGCGGGCCAGCAGGAAGGTATTGTCGCCGCGCCGCGCGATGGGAAAGCCGGAAGCGGCCAGCCATCGCAGCGTTTCCCGCTCCGGTTCCCACCAACTGTTTTGCGTGAACAGCCGCAGGATACGGAACCCGGCGGCCGCCACCAGGCGCTGGACTTCCCCGGCCGTATACTCGCGGTTGTGGCGGTCGGTGGGACGGCCGTTGGGTTCATATTGGCCGTAGATGTAGGGGCTGTCGCCGCGCAGGACGTAGGCGGCGCTCTTGGCGCTGGCGATGTTGGGCGTCGTCAGCAGCAGCAAGCCGCCGGCGGCGAGCACCCGGTTGATTTCCGACAGCACCAGCATGGGGTCCCGGCTGAGGTGTTCGAGCAGTTCGCAGCACAGCACCACGTCAAAGAAGGCGTCGGGGTAGGGCCACGGCGCGCTCTCCACGTCGAAGTTGTCCACGGGGAATTGGAAGCAGTGGCTTCCATCGGCGCTGCGGACCTGCCGCTGGATTTGCGAAGCGCCCTGCCAGATGTCGGTGCAGCGGATGTCCTGGTAGCCTTTGAGGAGCCGCAGCGCCGGCGTCAGGTGATGGAAGGCCGCGCCCAGCTCGAGCAGCCGTTGTCCGGGAGATGCCGGCGGCAGCAGCCGCAGGGTAGCCAGGTAACGCGCAAGGTGCGTCTGGAAGTAAGACCGCTCGTTCTCGCTCGCTCCGCAGAAGCTGCGGAGGCAATCTTCCCAGGCGGCGTCATCCGCCTCCTGCAACGCCGCGCCGTGGCGCTGGCACTCGTCCAAAAGGCGCCGGAGCGTCTCTTGCTCGGCCGCGTCCGCCGCCGGCAAGGCTAGCTGCAGCAGCGGGAGGGCCTCCGCGGGACGGCCCGCTCCCGCCAGCAAAACGCCCAGATTCATCGCCGCCGGAAGGTAGTGGGGATCGATCGCGAGGGCGCAGCGATATCCCTGCTCGGCTTCTTCCGCGCGCTGGCAGGCCAGTTGCGCCGTGGCCCAGTCATTCCATCGCTCGGGCGTTTCTTCGGCTCCCAAGGCCTGGCTCAACAGGCGCCAGGCTGCCTGCGCTTGACCGGCGCGAAACAATTGCAGCGCGCGCTGGTGGATGTCCTCCGCGGCCACGCGATCCTCCTGCGGCAAATTTTTCCGGCTCCGTGCAGATGTTGCCGGCAGCAGAGCCGGTTTTCCGGGGGTTCCCGGAGGCCGGCGCGTTCCTGCATGCATTTCGGAGGCCAGATGCAGCCGCTCCCGCCATCATTAAAGAAATTCGCGATTCCGCCGACCTCTCTTTAGTGAAACCAGGGACTGCCGCCGGAGATGGAAACCAAATTGCACCGGGCCGTGGGGAGCCTTCGCAATGCCCGGCAGGACCGGCATTGGGAAGAGAAGGGACGGCGATCCAATGATCCGGCTTACGCGCCTGAATAACTCTCCGCTGGTCGTGAACTCCGACTTGATCAAGTTTATCGAGCAAGCCCCGGACACGGTGCTGACGCTGGTGACGGGAGAGAAAGTGGTGGTGCTGGAGAACGCCGATCAGGTGGTGGAGCGCATCATCGAGTTTCGCAGCCGCATTCATCATCCGGACACCGCCGTCCCGGCGGCCGACATCGGTCGGATGCTGGAATCAAACGGTTCGTAGGAGAGCGGAGCGTGGACAAGAGCAGCTTGGGCGGAGTCCTGCTGGCGG
>DATMAF010000428.1:0-3137 GCA_035560315.1 Terriglobia bacterium
GTGCCCTACGTGCTGAATGAGCTGATCATTGTGCTGATGCGCAAGGGCCTGCTGACGGAGGCGCAAGGCAAGGACATGCTGCGGCGACTTCTTTCCTGAAGTCCCTCCACACCCTGGTTCCGGAAAAACCAAATGCAGCAAAGCCGCCTCGGGAGGCGACCTGCGGAGGGCGATGCTGGGAACCTATCCCTCTTCTTCGGTTTCCTCGCCGGCGCGGGCTGCTTTGGCAGCCGCCACGATTTTCTCGGCGATATGCGACGGCACGATGTCGTAGTGGGAAAACTCCATCGAGAAACTGCCCCGTCCCTGCGTCATGGAGGTCAGCCCCGAGGCGTAGTTGAGCATCTCGGCCATCGGTACCTGGGCCTTAATGACCTGGGACTGGCCGCGCGTCTCCATGCCCTGAATGCGCCCCCGGCGGCTGTTCAAATCTCCGATCAGATCCCCGGAGTATTGCTCCGGGGCGTACACCTCCACATTCATGATCGGTTCCAGCAGCACCGGCTTGGCCTGCTCCATGGCCTTCTTGAAGGCCAGTGAGCCGGCGATCTTGAAGGCCATTTCGGAAGAATCCACCTCGTGGTAGGACCCGTCGTAGAGGATCACACGGAAGTCCACCACCGGATAGCCCGCCAGATAGCCCCGCGCGGCCGATTCCAGGATGCCTTTCTCCACCGCCGGGATGTAGTTTTTCGGGATCGCCCCCCCGAAGATTTCATTCACAAATTCGAAGTTGCCCCCGCGCGGCAGCGGCTCCATGCGAATCTTGCAGTCGCCATACTGGCCGTGTCCGCCGGTCTGCTTCTTGTGGCGGCCCTGCACGTCGGCTTTGCCGGTGATGGTCTCGCGGTAAGGGACCTTGGGAGCTTTGAGCGTCACGTCCACGTTGTACCGCTTCTTGAGCTTGGAGACCACCACCTCCACATGCTGCTGTCCTGAGCCGGCCAGCAGGAACTCCTTGGTTTGCGGATCCCGGTAGAAGCGCAGCGCCAGGTCCTCTTCCAGAATCTTGTGGAGCGCGTTGCCCAGGCGGTCTTCATCGCCCCGGCTGTTGGGCTGGATGGCGAAGCTGATGCAAGGTTCCGGCAGCACCACCGGCGGGTAGAGGATCGTCGCTCCTTTGTCTCCCAGAGTGTCCCCCGTGAGCGTGTCCTTGAGTTTTGCCACCGCTCCGATGTCCCCGGCATGGATCTCCGGTACCGCCGTGGCGGCCTTGCCCTGCATCAGCGAGATGTGCGCCAGCCGTTCGGTTCCGCCTTTGTTGTAATTCACCAGGTTGGCGTCGTTGACCAGCACCCCGGAGAGGACCTTGAAGTAACTGACCCGCCCGGCAAAGACGTCGGCCACCGTCTTGAAGACGAACAGCGAAACCGGCTGGGAATCGTCGATCTTGCGCTCCACTTCCTTGCCGTCTGCATCTTTGCCTTTCACCGTGCCGCGCGCCACGGCCGAGGGCAGGTACTCCACCGCAAAGTTCAAGATCAGGTCAATGCCCACCAGCCCCGTCGCTGACGAACAAAGGATGGGAAACAGCCTCCGGTTGGCCACCGCATCGCGCAGCCCCTCAACAATGTGTTCCGGCGTCAGCGTGCCCTGATCGAAGAACTCTTCCATCAGGGCGTCGTTGCCCTCGGCAATGCTTTCGATCAGTTTCTCGCGGGCGGCCGCCGCCGCCGGCTGGATGCCCTCCGGTATCTCGGCCGCTTGTCCCTTGCCATTGCCCCCGGCCTTGTAGGTGTAAGCCTTCATCGCCAGCAGGTCCACCACGCCGCTGAACCCCTTTTCCTCGCCGATGGGCCACTGGATGGGCACGGCGCCGCGCCCGAACACCGACTGAATCGACTCCACGCTCCGCTCGAAGCTCGACCGTTCGCGGTCCAGCTTGTTGACGAGGAAGGCGCGCGGCAGGCTGTAGCGGTTGGCGTAGTCCCACACCTTCTCGGTCTGCACCTCGACGCCCGCCACGCCGTCCACCAGCACCAGGGCGGAGTCGGCCGCCACCAGGCTGGCCAGCGTGTCATTGATAAAAATGTTATAGCCGGGAGTGTCGAGCAGATTGATCTTGGCCTTGCGCGAATCCATGCCCCATTCGAGGTAGGCCAGGCCGGTCGAGATGGTTACTTTGCGGGCGATCTCCTCTTCGTCGTAGTCGGTGGTGGTGGTGCCTTCGTCCACGCTGCCCAGCCGCGTCGTCACCCCGGCGGCGAATAAGAACGCTGCCACGAGCGACGTCTTGCCGCTGTCGCCGTGGCCCACGACCCCCACGTTGCGAATGTCCTTGCCCTGATAGACCTTCATGGTAGTGGCCCCTTCCTCGGTTGCGGCGGATGGCGCGGCGGTTTGCGCGGTGTGCGTTGCGCCTTGAAAAAGCACGATGGTAACACACGGCTACCCGCGCGTTCAACGCAGACGGAGGCTTTGATAAAAGGGTCAGTTTCAACGTGGGGTCATGCAAAGGAGCGAAGCGACATAGGGAGGTCGTTTTTCGGGGAAGGATCCGCATTATGGCCGCGACGGAAGCAGGCGGATGCTTTGCTCCAGTGGGCGGAAGAAGTGAGCGGTTATGGCTCCACCAGCCACTGGAGACCCGCTCCAAACGCCCCGGCCAGTTGCTTGGGCCGCTCCCGGTAGCCTCGTCTTTTGGCCCTGCCGGCGGCAGCGGAACCGGCAAAACCTCTCAGTCAACCAGCAACAGCCAGCGTACGGACGCGAACGTTTCTCGACCGCGAGCAACTCTTCGGATGGAAGATGCCGTGGAGCGGCCTTGTTCCGCCTGTCCGGAGCGAGGTTTGTATTCTGCCGGCACCGTGTTTCCTGGATCGCAATAGACGCCTTCCGTTGCGGTTGCCGGGAGTACAATAAAAGCAGCGGGGAAGGCCTGTCGCAATGCCGACCTTGAAGGACATCCTGAGTGAGAACGTGCGGGAGGGGGAGCTCTACGAGCGGCTCGACCGCAACCGCGTGCGCTGCTACGCCTGCGGACACGCCTGCCCCATCCCCGAAGGGCAGGCGGGCGTCTGCAAGGTGCGCTTTAATCGCGGCGGCGTGCTCTACGTGCCGTGGGGTTATGTCGCCGGAATGCAGTGCGATCCCATCGAGAAAAAGCCGTTCTTTCACGCCTATCCCGGCGCGCTGGC
>DATMAF010000429.1:0-2629 GCA_035560315.1 Terriglobia bacterium
CGTTCGTTGCAATCGTTTGGGGCCCGCTCATTCCGGCCGGTTGTTGGCCACCGGCCGGACGCTGCGAGGCAACGAAATCTGCTTCCTTCGCTCCCCTTCCCGCCGACCAAAGCGTCCCGCTGTTCACGTCCGCCCACCGCCCCGGCGCAGCGCCTGGCGGCAGCGATACACTGCCCCGCGCAGCAATTCGCCCGCCTGCACCGCCGCCCTGCTGGAGGCGCTCTCGCAGGCGCCTAGGCCCGGCAGATGCTCCGCCTCCGCCCCGCCCAGCCCCTTCTTGAAGTCATAGCCACCGGGATTCAGCCGGGGGTCAATCCCGCCCAGGTCGTAATAGCGGAAACCCTCTTCCTTGAGCCGCTGCATCACGGTCCAGTGCAGCAGGTAGGAGCCGCGCGAGTTCAACCCCTGGTCGCTGGTGGCTCCCAGCAGGTAGAGGGCCGTGTCGCCCATCGCCGCGACCACGATTCCGGCCACAATCTTCCCCGCTTCTTCGCACAGCAGCACCCGCATCCGATGCCGCTCCGGCAACGCCTCCTGCATGCTGGCAAACTCCTCCACCCGCACCGTGGTGTAGAAGCCTTTGCGGCGGTGCATCTCCCTATAGATCGGCACAAACCGCCGGAACGTTGCGGCATCCGTCCCGCACAGGACGGCAAGCCCGATCCGCTCGGCGCGGGCCAGTTGCCTCCGCCAGCGGGCGCTCAGGCGGGCGTGCAGTTCATCCCCCGAAGGGGTCAGATCCAGCAGCAACGTCCGGTAGGGAGGAAGGAAGTGGTGCCGTTCGGGAAGGTATTGCGGAAACGCCTCCCGAAACAACCGGGCCCGCTCGGTGCCGGCGAAGGCGTTGGGCAGGACGCGCAGGTAGAGTTTCCGCTTCCCGGCGTATTCCTCCCGCAGGGCGCGCGCCATGCGGCCGGCGGCTTCCGCGTCCGCCGCCCGGCCCCGCCGGTGGAACAACGGTCCCCAGCGCAGGTAGGCCATCCCGAAGGGCAGTCCCAGGGGGCGATAGATTCTGAGCTGCGCAATGGCCGCCGCCTCGCCGTCGCGCCGCAGCACGATGTGGCTCAGGTTCCGCTCTCCCCAGCGCACCGCCCCGTAGGCCCGGCTCTGGTAAAAATTGGCGTCCGCGAATTCCTCCAGCATGCCATCCCATTCTTCGGGTGAGACCTGGTCTAGTTCCACGCCCCATCGAGTCGATGCAGCAACCCCCGTGCCCACTAGCGGGTCGGTGGGATTACCGGACAGGGAATCCACAGGATGAATCGCCGTCTTCATAGCTAAGTTCATGGGATGCTGTGCATGTGGCCGGGCTCTTTGACGGTTCCAAATTCGCCGTGCGCAGTCACGGGTTCGGTGGGCGGGGTGCTCTTGTTGACGGCCTTCAAAATTCCCGTGATTCCAGACTGCGCCAGGAGAATTTCAAAACCCGCGCCTCGCAGAATAGCGGCGGCTTCTCCCATGCGGTTTCCGTGACATTCCATGGCAATCCTGGCAATTTTCCGGAAGGTTGCTGCCGACGTGTTTCGCAGAATGTCGTACTCGGCCCCCTCGCAATCCATCTTTAAGAAATCGCATTTGCGAATCTGCAAGTCGTTCATCACCGAGTCGAGCGTAACGGCCCGAACGCTTCTGGTTTGTACCCCCGCTCCGCCTCGCTCGGGATTGCAGATGGAGACGCTGCCGGAAAGAATTTCGCCGGATCGATCAAGGCCAACGTAAAGGACAATCTGTCCCGAGGCGCCGGCGATGGCAGTATTGAAAGCCTGCACACGATCCTGCAGGCGATTTCTCGCCACATTCCACTTCAGAACCTCGAAATTTTCGGCGCATGGCTCGAAGGCATAGACTTTGGCGCCTTTGCTTGCGGCGTACAAGGAAAAGAAACCTTGATTGGCCCCCACGTCAATGACTGTCAGGGAGGGGCCGAAAGCGAATCCCGGCAGGTCGTAGTCTCGTTTGCTCCAGACCTCGTAAAACATGGTAATGCAGTGTGTATAAGCCCGAACCACCAGGCCATTCCGCAGCCGGATGGTAGCAAGCCGAATGCCGAATCTGTTCAGCAATCTGTAGTAAAGGCGGTAAACCTGGCCCGGCAGCCTTCGCTCGATCAATACTGCCTTGGCGCCTCGCTTTAGTGATTCGACTAACAAGCCAGTTCCTCGGTGTTGGTTCGATGTCCTGGTTCCTTCGCGACGTCCGCGACGCCATCGCGTGGCCGGATTCGCGGCGGTGGCTTCAGGACAGCCCTGAATGAGTTGTCAGGGGCGGGCGGTGCTGGCTTTGGCCGTAACCAAGCGGGCCACCTCGCGGGCCACCGTCTGCTGCTGATCCATACGGATCTGCGGATAGAGCGGCAAGGAAACCACCTGCGCGCACACCGTCTCGGAAACCGGGAAATCCCCCCGTCGGTAGCCGAGCGGCGCGTAGGCCTGTTGCAGATGCAGCGGCACGGGATAGTGTATTCCGCTGCCGATCTGCCGCTCGCTCAAATGCCGGATCAGCTCATCGCGCTCCGGCACGCGGACCACATAGAGGTGATAGACCGCCCGGCTCCAGGAGGGCTCGTAGGGAGTCTGCACCAGCCCGGCCAGCGGCTCAAACAGTTGGTTGTAGCGGGCGGCCCGCTCAC
>DATMAF010000430.1:0-2040 GCA_035560315.1 Terriglobia bacterium
CCTCCGCGCCTTGACGAGCCGCAAATGGGCCGTAGTCTGTTGCCTCTACTCCTTTGGTCTGGAGATGGAGGAGTTGGCGTTGCTGGGCAAACTCATGATGATCGCGCGCGCCGTCGAGACGCCGATCCTCGCCGGAGCTCGGCCTTCCCTGCTTGGCTGCGACTCCTTCGCCGCGACGCCCGATCCCGATGACTGGCGAGAGCCTTCGGGCGACGGCTGGCAGATGTGGCGGGCCTTGCGCCGGATGCCCGAGGCAGTCTGTGTGGGACTGGCGGCGCCTCGATTCCTGCTCCGCTTGCCCTACGGCAAAAACGGGGGCTCCACGGAACTGTTCCAGTTCGAGGAAACCACCGATCCGCCGGAGCATGAAGCGTTTCTATGGGGCAACCCTGCGCTGGCCTGCGCCGCTCTCCTGTGCCGCTCGTTTTCGGCCGGCGGCTGGGACTTTCACCCGGACTCGAACCGCCGCCTGGATGGCCTGCCGTTCTTCACATTCCGGGAGGGCGGTGAAACCGTGCTGAAGCCCGTCGCCGAGGCTTTCCTCACGGACAAGGCGGCGCAGCAAATGATGGAGCAAGGCGTGATGCCGTTACTGTCGGCGCGCCACGAAGGAGCGGCGCTGTTGGGCCGCTTTCAGTCCATCTCAGCCCCGGTGCGGGCTCTCGCGGCGCGCTGGCGAGGCCGAGCCGGGTAGCCACCATTCCTTGCGCCAGAGCCGAACCTGCGAGGTGGCGGGCAATGTCTCTTCCAGTTCCTCTACCGTCCGGCCCAGCGCCGGGTGCAGGAGTTTCGGAGCCAGCTCCCGCAACGGAGCCAATACGAATAGCCGCTCGTGCATCCGTGGATGGGGTACAGTCAGCCCGCCGCCGTCGATAATCCTGTCCTCCCACAGCAGGATGTCGAGGTCAACAGTACGCGGGCCGTTCAGTACAATGCGCTGCCGCCCAAGCTCGTCCTCAATGCCTCGGATGACTCGCAGCAGGTCCAGCGGGGCGAGGTCCGTCTCGACTTGGGCTGCCGCGTTCAGAAACCAGTCCTGCTCCAGACAACCTACCGGCTCGGTCTCGTATAACGAAGAGACCCGCCTCACCTCGGCTCCCCACGGGCCCATCCGGTCCAGCGCGCTCCGCAGATTCAGCAGCCGGTCCCCGAGATTCGAGCCAAGTCCGAGATAAACGTCAGCCATTCCGTGTGCGCTCAATTTCTACGCTGGCCACGGCGCCGATAAAGTCCCGCAAGGCGGCCGGCTTGGTAACGCGAATGCGCACGCGTTCGAGCGGGAACGCGCGAAGCGCCTCGGACGCCATCGTAGCGGCCATGGTCTCGATCAGGCAATACGCCCGCTGGCGCGCGACATCGTGAAGCGTCCGGCAAACGGCGGCGTAATCGACAGTATCCCGTACATCGTCGCTGGCGGCGGCGCGGCCCAGGTCCAGGGACAACTCAGCGTCGATGATGATTTCTTGCTCCCGGGCCCGCTCTTCTGCGGGCACGCCCAGATGGCACAAAACCCGGAATCCCTCGATCCGAATGAGGCCGCTCACGCGCTGCGCACCGCCTCGACCACATCCAGCGCCCGGCGGCACTGTCTGACGTCGTGGACGCGAACCATCGAGGCGCCCTTCAGCGCAGCAATGGTCACGGCGGCAAGCCCCGCTTCCAGACGCTGTTCCGGGGGCGCTCCGCCGGGCAAAGACCCCAGAAACGACTTGCGCGAAGGCCCCACCAGCACAGGATAGCCGAGATCGCAAAACTCTTCCAGCCGCCGCAAAATCTCGAAGTTCTGCGCCGCCGTTTTGGCGAAGCCGATGCCCGGATCGATAATAATTTGACGGATCCCCGCGCTTTGCGCGGCCCCGGCCTTCTCTGCGAGGTATTGCTTCACCTCGGCGACAACGTCCCGGTAGTACGTCTGTTGCTGCATGGTCTGCGGGGTGCCCCGCATGTGCATGATCACAATCCCCGCGTTAAATTCCAGGGCGGCCTCCAGCATTTCCGGATCCCGCAAGCCGGTGACGTCGTTGATGAGCGAAGCGCCGG
>DATMAF010000431.1:0-2981 GCA_035560315.1 Terriglobia bacterium
CCGCCACATACTCCATCACGAGATAGGGATTGCCGGCTTCGTCGTCGGCCCGATCCAGCAGGCGCACGATGCCCGGATGGCGCAGCCGCCCGAGCGTCGCGGCCTCCCGGCCCATGGCCTCGCGGAGACGATGCGCTTCCCGCTCCGCCAACTGCCCGCCCTGCATGGTTTTGAGAACCGCCAGTTGGCCGCTTCGGACATCGACGGCTTTGTACACCGCCAGACCCGGCTTGCGCTTCATCTCTTCCACCAGCTCGTAGCAGCCGATCCTGCGGGCGATGCAGTTTGCGAGCGTCGGGGTCGCCATCCCTGCCTCCTGTGCCGCCGCGCGCTCCCTGGAAGGGGCGCCGCAGCCGCAGCGCTGTTGCTATGCCGCCAACGTACACCCGCGGGCTGTCGGGCGCGCCGTCTTTTTGCCGCGGCCCGCAGCATGTACACTTCTCCAAACCCCGGCCGCATTTCCCGCCCCGGCCGGGAAGCACCGCAAAGGTGCTCCTCCGGCGGCCGTTGGCTGCGCTCTGAGAAACGCCGCGGAGGGCCCGCCATTGAGACAAGAGACCGACCCTTTGCGATCCCTGGCGTGGCGCGGGGCTTCTCTGGATGCCCCGCGATGGGCGGCGTTGACACTCACCTGCGGGCTCTTCCCAAGCAGATGTATTGACTTTTGGGCAAGGGTCAACTAAGTTGGTAGTTTCCCGCATATCTGCGGCGACGAGGGAATGTGCGCATGGGTACCTATGTCCCAACGGGGGCTGCGGTGCGGCCGAAATGGTTCGTGGTGGATGCCGAGGGCCAAGTGTTGGGCCGCGTGGCGACGCGCGTCGCGACGTTGCTGCGCGGCAAGTTCCGGCCGGAGTTCGCTCCCTTTGTGGACTTTGGCGACCACGTCATCGTGCTGAACGCCGCCAAGGTGCGCCTCACGGGCGCCAAGCTGGACCAGAAGGTGTACCGGCACTATACGCTGTATCCCGGCGGCCTGCGCTCGGTGAGCGCGCGGAAACTCGCGGAGAGCCGGCCGGACCGGCTGGTCCGCGAGGCGGTGATCGGGATGCTCCCCAAGAACAAGCTGCGCAAGCGCATGGCGGCGCGGCTTCTGGTCTATGCCGGGGCGGAGCATCCGCACACGGCGCAGAAACCGGAGAAAGTGTCCCTGGGCGGCAGGAAGTAAGCTGGCGGGGATTTCCTTGCAGCGCCAGGCGGATGCCGCTTCGTCGCCGCGCTCCGAAGGGCCCGCGCCGGGACGAGTTGGCACCGAGGAGAATTATTTCGTGGCAGAAACTTTGGAACAGTATTACGGGACCGGGCGCCGCAAGACCAGCGTGGCGCGGGTCTATCTGCGGCCCGGCCAGGGCCGCTACCAGGTGAACGGCCGCGCGCTGGAGGAGTACTTCAAGACCACGGCGATGCAGGCAATGGTGCGTCAGCCGCTGGCGGTGGTGGAACTGGGCGACAAGTTTGACGTGCGGGTCAACGTCTCCGGAGGCGGCAATAACGGCCAGGCCGGGGCCGCTCGGCTGGGCATTGCGCGGGCGCTGCTGCGCTTCAATCCGGAGTTGCGCGGCCCGCTCAAGAAGATGGGGTTGCTGACCCGCGACGCCCGCGCCAAGGAGCGCAAGAAGTACGGCCAGAAGGGCGCGCGGAAGCGCTTCCAGTTCTCCAAGCGCTAACGGGTGAGCCGGCGCCGCCGGGCCGGGGGCGCCGGATTGTGCTAGAATAACTCAACAGGCAGTCGTAGAAAGCGAGCCGCGTTGAGGATGCGCGTTCCGGGATACGAACGCAAGGAGGGTGTTTGCCGGCGATTACGATGAAAGAGCTGCTGGAGGCAGGCGTCCACTTCGGACACCAGACCCGGAAGTGGAACCCCAAGATGAAAGACTATATCTTCGGGGAGCGGAACGGGATCCACATTATCGACCTCCAGAAAACCCTCAAGCTGTTTAAGGAAGCGTCCCGGTTTGTCGCCGATCTGGCCAGCGCCAACAAGACCATCTTGTTTGTCGGCACCAAACGGCAGGCCCAGGAGGCCATTGCCGAGGAGGCGCGGCGCTGCGAGATGTTCTACATCAACCAGCGCTGGCTGGGCGGCCTGCTCACCAATCACGTCACGATTCAAAAGTCGATCCAACGGCTGAAGGAACTGGACGCCATGGCGCAGGACGGCCGCTACGAGATGCTTCCGAAAAAGGAAGTCGGCAAGCTGGAGCGGGAGCGCAAACATCTGGAAATGAATCTGGCCGGCATCAAGGAAATGCGCGGCCTGCCGGACGCGATATTCGTGATCGACTCGAACCATGAGGAGATCGCCGTGCGGGAGGCGCGGAAGCTCGCGATTCCGGTGGTGGCGGTGGTGGACACCAATTGCGATCCGGAGATGGTCACCTATCCCATCCCCGGCAACGACGATGCGTTGCGGGCCATCCGGCTGTTTACCTCCAAGATCGCCGATGCGGTGATCGAAGGCCGGCAGCTGGCGGCGGCGCAATCTCCCCAGCGCGAGGGCGAATTGCCCGCGGCGAATTCCGGCAATGGAGCGGTCGCGGCCGCCGGCTACCCGCCCGAAGAGGCTGCCTACGCCGGCTATGACGCCGGCGCCGAGAGCGAGTCCGATTCCGAAGAGACGCAATACCAGATCTAACCGCGGCCGGCTCGCGGCGGAAGCGCAAACTCCGCTGGATCCCTTTCGCGATCGCAACACCTTGACACACTCGCGCAGGAAGCGGCGCGGCCCGCGGCGGACGGGCGCGGCCGGACGCAATTCAGCGGAAGAGGAATAATCAGTGCTATGGGTTCCGATCCTCAAGTCTCAGCGCAACTGGTAAAGGTGCTCCGGGAGCGGACCGGCGCACCGTGGGCGGACTGCAAGAGCGCCCTGCTGGAGTCCAAGGGCGACATCGCCGGGGCGGAGGTGGTCCTCCGCAAGAAGGGCCTGGCGGCGGCCCAGAAGCGCGCCGGACGGGCGACCACCGAGGGCTTGGTCGGCC
>DATMAF010000432.1:0-2940 GCA_035560315.1 Terriglobia bacterium
CGGGGGAGTTGCTGGAGAGAGTCGTTGGTCACGACTCTGACCCGGATGGGATGCGGTGGGCCACCTGCTTAGTAACCGTATTATTTTCAATCAGTTACTGGTGCAGGTTGCCTCCAACCTGCGCCCGGAGCTACGCCGGGAAGCCGGGGCCGGAATGCCGCGGGACCTCGAAAGCTGCGGAGAAAGCTTGCGCCGGCAGCGCCGGCGACTTCGGCTGGCGCCAGGTCCGCTACGGAACGCGGCCTGAGACGCAGAACTTCCGCCACGGACTGCTAAGCAAGCCGGGATCGCGCGGCATAGGCCAACACTGTGCCGACAATCAGCCCGATGACATAGCCATATGGCAAAGCAAACGCCGCCAGTCCGACCAGCAGTACGATGGTGAAGTCGGCGGCCGAGGCGAGCATGTCGCGCACCAGCTTCATCAGCGCGATGGCTTCGAACAGCAGGATGATGCCGAGCACCGGCTTGGGGAACAGTTCGACGGCCACCCGGAAGCCGCCGCTGAAAAGGAGGCCCAATAGCAGGTAAAGCGATCCGTACAGGATCACCGATCCGCCCGTGCGTCCGCCGAACGTGTAATGACCGGCAATCCCCCCGGAGCCGTGGCAGGTCGGAATCCCCCCGAACCAGGGGTTGATGAGATTCATCAGCGAGTAGGTCAGGCTGATTTTCCGCGTCGTGACGCCACGCTCCGGAAAAAGGTCCTGGGCCACCTGCCTGGTCGCAAGGATCGAATTGGCCAGCGACAACGGAAGTTGCGGCAGGGCCAGCAGCACAAAGCCCTGGGCTACGTCGCTCCAGCCTGGTGAATGAAACAGTGGCAGCCGCAAACCGAAGCCGTCGCCGAACATGGGCGCATCCAGCTTGAACACAAACGCATAAATCACGCCCAACAGGATAAGGAACGGCGCCGGTGGAAAGCGCCGGTTCCCAAGCAATACCAGGGTCAACCCAAAGGCGACTGCGGCCAGCAGGTAACCGGACTGTCCCTCCGCCCGGACGTAGTCCTGAAGCGCCAGCGCGGCCAGTTGCATCCCCAGTCCAAACTGCACGCCGCGCACCACGCTGCGCGGGACGAGCCGGGCCAGCCAATCCACCAGGCCGGTCGCCGTCAGTAGCAGCATCGCCGCGCCGATGGCCAGCCCTCCGCCGTAGAGCACGTCCCCGCTCAGCTTCTGCGTGATAACAATGACCGCCATGGCCTTGAGCGGCTGCACCGGCAACGGCATGCCGTAGGCCAGTCCTGTAAGAACCTGCATGGCGCCGAACAAAATCAGCACGCTGGCCGGATCCAGTCCGGCCGCCAGCACCATGCCGACAATCAGCGGGAAGTCGGTGCCGATGTCGCCGAAGGCGCCGCTCAGTTCATTCCGGTCGAATCGGACACGGTCCTTGAGCATGGCAGAAAGATAGAGCGGCGGCTGGTTGGGCCGAGCGCCGGGTGCCTACCGTCGGATGCCGAGACTCATCGGCGGCTGCTGTTTACCGCAGGCGAAATACCAGCCAGGCACCGCTCCAGAATAGTATGGCCGTGGTCCCAAAAGCTACCGCTGGGGAAAAGCGGCTCCAGAGCAAGCCCAAGACGATGCTGGAGACAAAACCGCCGATGGCGATGACCGCTGCCAGAGTGCCAAAGGCCATGCCGCGCATCGCGCGGTCAGCACCTGCGTCGTCTGGACAGCCCAAGCGAACGCTCCGGTAGCCGCGGTTGTTACCACATAACCGGCCAGGACCAGCGGCTTCCGACGCCGCCAGCGGCTCCGGGGTTCGAGGGGGTTGCGAGTGCTTCAGAGGCTAGAAACAGGGGTGGCGAGCGGAGGTCCGCTAATGCTCATGCCGGCCGGACGCCTCGGCAACGGCTTCGATGCGCCGGCCCGTTTGAATGGCGGCCTCCTGATTGCCCGTCTGCCGGTAGGCTTCGTACAAGCCTTCCAGGATCGGAAGCAGGCTGCCGTGGAAGATGCCGCTCTCGGCCTCCTGAATCTTGAGGGCCCGCTCCCAGATGCGGCTGGCATCGGCGTAATGTTTCTGCGCCATATGCGCCAGCGCCAGGTTGTTCAACGTGGCGACCAGGTAGGCGCTCTGCGGGCCGAACGACTTTTCTTCCAGCCCCAGCGAGCGCTCCAGCAACTGCTGGGCCTCTGCGGGACGGTCTCGCAGGGCGTACAGGCTGGAGAGGCTTCCCAACACCGGAACCAGGCTGGGATGATCTTTCCCCAGCATGTTTTCCCGAATGGAAAGCGAGAGCTTGAGCAGGCGCTCCGCATCCTCGAACTTGCGCTGCTGCATGTACACGGAGGCCAGCGCGCCCAGGCTGCGCTCCAGCTCCAGATCGTTCAAGCCGAAATGCCGCTCGCGGATCTGCCAGGAGCGCTTCAGCAACTGTTCCGCCTCGTCCAGCTTGTTCTGCTTGTGGGCCAGGACGCCCAGGTTATACAAGGCGGCGGCCACCTCCGCGCTGTCCCTTCCAAACACGCGCTCGCGGGTCTCCAGCGAGCGCCGCAACAGCGCCTCCGCCTGGTCGCGATGTCCCAGAGCGTCATAAACCACCGCCAGGCGGTTGACGCTGGCATCCACGCTGGCGTCGTCCTGGCCAAACGCTTTCTCGCGAATCGCGAGCGAGCGTTGCAGGAGCTTGGCAGCGGCTTCCAGATGTTCGTCATGCCCATGCGCCGGGGCAGCTTCATGAGAGTGCTCCCCTTCCGCTTCCCCCTCGACGTGCTCCTGCGGCTGCTCTTCTTCCACCTCCTGGCGGATCTGATACTCCTCCTGATAGAAAGCGGCCAGGGTGTCCAGCGCGTTTGCGACCGAGGGACTCTCGGGCCCCTGCCCTTGTTCGAGGACGGCGATGAGCTGCAAGTACGCCGCCTCGGCCTCCTCGAAGTTTCCTTGCGAGCGTTGCAGCGCGGCCAGCAGGGTCAACGTGTTCGCCAGGCG
>DATMAF010000433.1:0-3145 GCA_035560315.1 Terriglobia bacterium
GCCGCCGGTCGGGTAGGGGCAAGGGTAGGTCGCGCCGATGTCGTCGGTCGGCAGCAGATACGGCGCGATCAACGGAAAGTCCGCGCCGCAGTACTCGCGCCAGAAGGCCGGCACGGCGACCAGGCCCGGAATCTGCTCAAGCGTCCGCCACAGCCGACTCAGCTTGCGCATATGCTGCTGACCCCACCAACACGAAGCCGCGGGCGCGCAGCCACTCTTCGATGATCAGCGCTTCCTCACCACGCCCGTACTCGGCAATGTTCCGCGGGCGGATCACCACCGAGCGCGGCCGCCGCTGCCCCTCCAGTTTCACTGCGAACTTCGCCATGGCGATTTCGGCCGCCCGCTCGAGGGCGCGATCGACGAGGGCCAGCGCCTTGAAGACGTCGTGAGCCTTGTGCCTCTCGACGTGCTCAAATGCGCCACCCCAGGCGTACTCGATCTCCCTCAGCCGCACCCACTCCATCCCGGCGATGTCGCGGCAGCGGAGGGCCTCCTCGCCCTGCTGTTTGAGCGGCTCTAAGGTGTACTTCTCGGCGTAGACCAACTTGTCGTCGTCACCGAACAGGTGCCTGCCGAACATCTCGCGGTACAGCTTCAGCTCGGCCAGCGTGCTGGCATTGATGCGGAGTTCGTTGTTGGCGAAGTCATATACGATAACATCGGTTCTTTCCGGCCGATAGAAGGTGCAAGTAGACTGCCGCCCCTTCCGGCTCGGCTCGCGCTTGCAGGGTTGGCCGTGCTGGAGCAGGAACCGCACCTCGCCCGGCGCGTTCCTCCGGATGATCTTGCAGCCCGGCCCGCGCTTCCTCGAGACGAACCAGCCGTCCAGATCCTGCTCGAGCGAGGTGAGGTCCGACGGCAGCGCTTCAAGCGGAGTCACCTCCTCTGGCACGCGCGCCCGGAAGCTCTCGAACTTCTTCCGGCGATCGAACAGCTCGGCGCGCTCCATCCGCGCCAGGATCTGTGGGTCTGCCAGGTAAATTCGCACCGCCAGATCTGGTGCGGTCGTCTCGCCGTCGCCGGTGTCGACAGAGCTGCGGTGAGCGGCGTCCAGTAGCGGGTCGAAGTTCTCGTCGGTCCCCAGGTTCCCGATGAGGTGGAACGCCTCGACCAGCTCCGAATCCATGCTCTCATCCGGCTGGGCCAGGATGCCGGCAAGCTTCGGATAGTCGATCCGGCCGTCACCATCGGCCGGGAAAGTGAAGCCCCTGTCCTCGAAAAACGATCGCTGACCCTCCAGCAGGCGCAGCAGATTTGCGGGGTGAATTCTCTTGAGTACATCCGGTTGGGCAAAGCTTTTCGGATTGAAGCGCATCTCCTTCCGCCTCAGCGAGTTATCTGGTCTGTCACCCGAGGCTGAAACCCCGCCAGAACGGCCTCTGCGGACCCCTGAAGGACAATAAATGCTGATTATATCAGGGCGAAGCTAAGCAGAAAACGGTCGTGCGGGCTATGCCGTTGATGTGCCAACGGATCGGGGCAGATCGGGTTCTTGACAGAAGTTGTCTGTGGACGCCTGCGGAGAGTCGGGATATCCAACTCCTCCGTAACAAGGGAACTCAGGCAGAGACTCTCGCTGTCCGTCCCGCACGGAAACGGTGCCTTCATTGCAGGAGTTCAAGCCCGGCTTGCCCATATCCAGTTCAAGATAGTGCACCCGTTTCACCCACGCCGCCGCCGAGGAGCTCTCACTCTTCGCCCTGAACCCTTCCAAATCGGTCGACCGCGTCATAAGGCTTGGCTGCCGCAGGAGATCACCGGCAGACAGCGCCTCGGGCTGTTCGTCTATGACCCCGACTTGGCGATTCTCAACGAGAGCACAGGATCCTCGGCCGAGTGGGCGGGCCCTCGGTCGGTCCAAGCGATGTCACGTCGCGCCTCAAGGTAGCCAAGCACGCCGTGAAGATGACCCGCCTGAGCTGCCACCAATTCCAATCCAACGAGGTACGGCTGTGGCTGAGTGTGATCGCCTACAATCTTGGCAATCTGTGGCGCCGACACGCGCTGCCCCTACGCCTCCGCAGCTGGTCGCTGACCAGCCTGCAACCACGGTTGGTCAAGAGCGGGGGGCGGCTGATCAAGCACGCGCGGTATTACTGGCTCCTGCTGGCAGAGGGTCATCTGACGCGGCGGCTTTTCGAGTCGATGCTGCGGCGGATGGAGGCGCTGCCGGTACCAGCCGGATAGCCGGGCGGCCTCGCACGGGAGCCCACTTCGGTGAACCACCCGACAGCGGGGGCGAGGTGTCTGAGAACCCGCTGAGGGCAGGGCCTGTCTTCGGCCGTGAAGGCCCTGGGAGGTGGCGATATGGACCCAGGCGCGCGATCAGCGAGCGGCCCGGTGCCGAAAGCCGTGCGGCGGGGGTTGACACCCGGGGGGTGGGGTGTATTTTTCTCGTACGGGAGTCCAAAATGGAAATTCCGGTTTACGCCCTGAAGCGGAAGGCAGCTCCCGGTGTGGACGGCCTGAGGTGGCAGGGGTATGGAACCGGCCTGGAAGATCGCCTGGTGGATCTCCACGGCCGGGTGCACCGCGGGGCGTATCGAGTGAAGCCATCCCGGAGGGTGTACATTCCGAAAGCCGACGGGCGGCAACGCCCGCTGGGGGTGGCGGCGCTGGAGGACAAGATTGTTCAACAGGCCGTGGTCACCATTCTCAATCAGATTTACGAGGAGGACTTTCGGGGCTTCTCCTACGGCTTCCGGCCGGGGCGGAGCCAGCATCAAGCGCTGGATGCGCTGACGGTGGCGCTCAAGCGGAGGCGGGTGAACTATGTGCTGGATGCCGACATCCGTGGGTTCTTCGATCATATCGATCACGGATGGATGATGAAGTTTGTTCAGCACCGCGTGGCCGATCCCCGGATCCTGCGGCTGATTCAGAAGTGGTTGAAAGCCGGGGTGATGGAGGATGGGGAGTGGTCGGAGACCGAGCAAGGTACTCCGCAAGGGGCGGTGATTTCACCGCTGCTTGCCAACATCTACCTGCACTACGTTTTCGACCTCTGGGTGGAGGCCTGGCGCAAGAAGTGCGCCCAGGGTGACGTGATCGTCGTCCGTTATGCGGATGATAGTGTTGCGGGATTCCAATACCGGACGGAGGCAGACCGTTTTCTGGGGATCTCCGGGAACGGCTGGGGAAG
>DATMAF010000434.1:0-2827 GCA_035560315.1 Terriglobia bacterium
CAGCCGCCACAGCGTGTTGCCCAGCGCGTTGGGAAAGGTGGTGGAGGTGATGTCCTCGCGGATTCGCATCCGGCTCGGCAGCAGTCCCGTCACTTCGCCGTCCCCGGTGTAGGCCACGTAGGCCTCCCGGATGCCGTGGAACGCCGGGATGGAGGGGTCCTCCACCGGCAGGTTGAACAGGCGGTCCAGAGCCATCTGGAGCTTCTCCTCCGGCTCCCGCACCACCTGCGCGCGCCCGCTCTCCGTCACCCGGCCGACGGGAGAAAGGGCCGCGTAGGCTTCGCGCACTCGCTGTATCTCCATCTCTACTGCCTCCTCTGTGAACTCGCGGCCCCCGAAGGGTCCGTCGGAATGAAAGCGGCTGGCCACCAGCTCGGCCAGAGGCTTGGGCAGCCGCGCAGCCGCCAGCTTCTCGTCCAGCCGCAAACGATGCTCCGCGATGCGCTGCCGCCGCACGGCATCGGCGATCTGCTGCCGCAGCGACCGCACCTGCTCGCGCACCCCGGCCAGTTCGGCGTTCCCGGTGCGGGGTTCTTTCTTCGGGCTCCCGTTCCCCCAATCCCGCGTCCCGAGTCCGGAGTCGCGAACTGCCACCAGCCAGTCGGCCAGCGCCGCCAGCACCTGCTCGGGATGGATCTCGCTGGCCGCCAGCGCCGCCTCCAGCCGCTCGCGCAGTTGCCGGCTGGCGGCCTCTGCCTCTCCCTTCAGACCCTCTGCCGCCGGAGGCAGCGCCTCCAGCATTCGCTCAATCGCCTGCTTCATGGTGTCTCCTCGTGAATGATTGCCTGCGCCATCCTTGTTCGCCCCAGTCCCGGGCGCAGCCGGGGGACGGGGAAGCTGCGTTTCGGAGTCCCGACTCCTGCCTTCCGCCTCCCGCGATTCAAGCACCTCCAGCGCCCGCCCGCCGCTGGAGGCCGCGCAGACCATGTCCACGCTTTGAATCGAGAGGATGTCCTCCACCTCCAGGGCGCGGCCGGACGGACGCACCTGCACCACGGCGTCGATGCTGAAGCCGATCAGCTCCAGCCGCCCGGCGCGCCAGGCGCCCAGCAGCTTGTGGCGCGCCCAGCTCTCGCTTTCCAGCAAGCGGAGCGTCGCCTCCGGGCCGCGCGGGCCGAGCGCCGGTTCGGAGAAATACCCCACCAGGTCGCGCACGCTGCGGCCGCCGGCGGCGCCTTCGGCGTGATCGGCAAAGCACCGCGCCCCCTCCAGATGCCGCAGCGCCGCCCGCGCCGACCGCTCCGTCCAGCGCAGCGGCAACCGGGATGCATGCTCCGGCGTTTGGGGTTCGGGGTTTCCTGGTCCCGCGTCGCGATTGCCGAATTCCGGAGGCGCCGGGTAGCGGTTTTTCGACAGGCCGTACTCGAAGATGCGCACGCGCCACTTGCGCCCGCTCGGCTCCGTGCCGGCGGGCGGCTCGAGCAGCGCGCCGCTGGCGAGGGTTGCCTCCAGGACCTGCATGGTAGCTTCCTGCCGCATCATTTCGTCTCCTGTCTTGCGCCCTCTGCCTTCTCTTCCTCCAGGCGCCGCGCCATGTCGCTAAGGTCCATCTCGACGCCGAGCTGGAGGGCGACGCGCTCGACCATCCGCTGGGCCGTCTGGCGGTCGATCAGGCCGGCCTTGCGCAGCTCCACCACCGCCGTGCTCACCTGCGCGACGGCCTGCGCCGCCTGGCCGAACTGGCGGATGCTCATCTCCGGCATCTGCACCGTATAGCGGCGGCTGGCCGTCTCCGGCAGGGTGCCGGCGGCGACGGCTTGGTCGATGACGAAATCCAGCACCGCGCGCAGCATGGAGGCGACATAGCCCTGGCGCTGGAGCAGCGTGCGCAGGGTCGGCTCGCCCATCTCGAGGGCGGTGGCGCGGTTGACGTTGCCGCCCTCGGCGAACCAGTGCTCCGGGAATCCGGCGCCGGCCAGGTTCATGTTCTTGATGACGCGGGCGGCCTCGTTGAAGTCGGAGGCGCCGAGGTTGGGGGCGACGGCCTTCCACTCCACCTGCTCGTTGTGCACCCGCAGGGAGCCGGGGCGCGGCGGGCGCTGTTCCTTCAGCCATTGCGCCACGGTCTCCTGGGTGGCTCCCTTCAGCAGCACGTCCCAGATGAAGGCGTTCGAGAAGCCCACCCGGTCGATCATGCCGAACAGCATCTTGTCGTAGCCGTCGAGGTAGTCGGCGATGGCATACAGGTCGCTGACGCCGCGGGAGGCCGAGCGCGCCTTATTGATGGCGAAGTAAAAACAGTCGCCGGTGAGCCGCCCGTAGGCGGGGCTGTCGGGATCCTCTTCCATCCGCACGATGCGCAGGCGGCGCGGGGCGGTGCCGGCCGCCGCGGCGCGGCGCACCACCGCCACCGGCACGGAAACGGCCAGGGGTTCCTCGGCTGCGTCTCCGATCCGGCCGGTGCGCAGCTCGCCCCACTCGATGGCCTCGATCTCCGCCGGGTCCAGGTAGCCCAGCCGCACCCGCCCGTTCACCGGATTCACCGCCGCCAGCCAGCACTGCTCGCCGAAGATGCCGAGCTCCTTCACCGATTCCGGCAGCATGTGGTCGAGATCATTCACGCGGTCGTGCCAGAACTCCTGGAGCAGGCGCGCCACCGCCGGGTCTTCCGCCTCGATCGTCACGCCGTCGCCCACGCAGTAGTTCATGGTGAACTCCACGATGCGGTGGGCCAGCGGATTGACCAAATAAAGGTAGTAGGCCACCTGCTGCATGCGCCGGTGCAGCGGCGGCTGCAAGTCGCGCGGCGAAAGAGCGCCGTTCGGCCCGCGCCAGGGGCCGACGGGACGGAACCCCTCGGGGTCCTGTCCGAACAGCACGGCGGGGG
>DATMAF010000435.1:0-4765 GCA_035560315.1 Terriglobia bacterium
CGGCCGGCGGGGCGGGAGCGAGTTCCTGGGCGTAGTAGCCGGCGCGGGTGCGGACGTTCAGCCGGCCATAGCGCGGAGCGTTCACGCGAACCTCCACGCGGCGGAAGGAGCCATCCTTCTTCAGGTTGCTCGGGGTGTACGCAATGACATACTGATTGCGAATGTCGTTGGCGATGTCGGTGGCAATGGCCAGAACCTCGTCGGGACTCTCCGGGAAAAAGACCGCGCCGCCGCTGGCCCGGGAGATTTCCTGGAGCGCGCGCTTGGCGCGGCGGTCGGAGCGGCCGTCCTCGCCGCTCAGCAGGCCGATGGTGTAAATCATCACGTTGGAGCGCGCCACCGCCTGCACGACCTGCTCCAGACTGATGCGGCTGGCGTTGTCCTCCCCGTCGGTGATGGCGATCAACACCCGCTTGTCGAGCTGCGCCCGCTCCTTCATATGAACCAGCGACATGTCGATGGCGTCGTAGAGCGCCGTGCTGCCGCGGGCGTCGATCTTCTCCAACGCCTCTTCCAGCAGGGGAATGGAATCGGTGAAGTCGGCGTCCAGGAAGGCCTCTTCATTGAAGTTGACAATGAAGACCTCATCCTTGGGGTTGCTGCTCTGCACAAACTTGACGGCGGCGGCGTTCACGCCCCTGCGCTTGGAGCGCATGGAACCGGAATTATCCACCAGGATGCCCACCGACACCGGAACATCCTCGCGCTTAAAAATCTTGATGACCTGCTCCACGTTGTTTTCGAATACCTTGACGTGCTCCGGTTTCAGATCCACCACCGGGCGGGAATTCCGGTCGGTGATGGTGGCATGGAGCACCACCAGGTCGGTCTCCACCTGAAGGCGGAACTCCTCCCCGGGGCCCGATTGCGTCTGGGCCAGCACCGACTCCATTGCCGGGCGTCCCACGGCAATGCAAAGGGAGACCGCAGCCAGCCTCCTCAACCAACGGCTGGCGAAAGAGCCGGTCCAGCGACCGGCGCGGAAGGCGGACTTACTCCTGAGGGGCATAATAGCCGGACTTGCTGAACAATTGCAGGGGAGGCAGACCGCGCGGCGCGTTCAGCCGGACGGTGATCTTGCGCCACTTGCCGTCGCGTTGGGTATTGGTCGGGGTATAGCCGATGACGTACAGGCTCCGCAACTCCCGGCCGATCTTGCGGGCGATATCCGGCAGGTCATTGGGATTTTCCACCGGGAACTGCCGTCCCCCGGTGGATTCCGCGATTTCGGTCAGCAGGGAAGGCCCGGCCAGTTCCTCCGGCGTTCGGCTGCGGCTGGAGTACGGCTCGTAGATTCCCACGGCGTAAATCTGCACGTCCGATTCCCGCACCGCCCGCTTGATTTCCCCCTCGTTGTAGCGGCTGTGATTGTCGCCGCCATCGGAAAAAATGAGGAGCACTTTGCGGGAGTGTTTGGCCTTGCGCATCTCATGCAGGCCCAGGTAGATGGCGTCCAGTAGCGCCGTGCGGCCCTTGGCCTCCGTGAAGCTCAGCTTTCCCAGCAACTCGGACTCCGACTGGGTGAACTCCGCCACCTGGTTGGGCCGGTCGTCAAAGCTGATCAGGAAGAACTCGTCGTTGGGATTGGAACTGCGGAAGAACTGCCGCACCGCCATGCGGGCCTTGTCCAGCTTGTCGGACATGCTGCCGCTGGTGTCAAACAGCAGCCCGGCGGAAAGCGGAACGTCCTCGGTGGAAAAGTGCGCGATGTGCTGTTGCTTCTTGTCCTCAAAAACCTCGAAGTGCTCGCGCTCCAGGCCGGTGACAAAACGGTTGTAGGGATCAATCACGCTGATGGGAACCAGCACCAGCGGCACTTCCACGCGCAGCGGGCGCTGCAAGGTGGTTTCCACGGAAGCGGCGGCCTGATCCGGCCCCTCCGGGGCGCCCTGGCCTGCGGCGGCGCGGGGGCTCACAGCACAAGCCACCATCACGAGAAAGACGGCAACTCTTACTGCTACGCCGCGGCCGGACATCGCAACCCCCCACGGGTGCACCTACGGTTGGCCTTTATACTACCGAAGACCGCACCAAGAGGCAAGAACATTTTAACATTCTCGTAACGCCCTGTGCTAGAATGATGCATTGTAATGATCCGCCGTTCCACGACCAAGCTTCCCCCGGGAGCGGCGCAGTTTCTTCCCACCCTCCAAGCCGTTGCTTTCCGCGCCGGGACCGCCGGTCCCGGCGGCGGTGGTGCCGCACGGCGGCCGGGCTGCCCGGCGGAGTTTGCAATGATTTCCGGCATTCCGGAGGGGTTTCACAGGAGCAAGAATGGGCACAAAGTATGTATTCGTAACGGGCGGCGTGGTTTCCTCCCTGGGAAAAGGGCTGGCGGCGGCCTCCGTCGGCAGCCTGCTCGAAAGCCGGGGCTTCCGGGTAACTCTGCAAAAGTTCGATCCCTACCTGAACGTTGATCCGGGGACCATGAGCCCCTTTCAGCACGGGGAAGTCTTTGTCACCGATGACGGCGCCGAGACCGACCTCGATCTGGGCCACTACGAGCGCTTCACCCATGCCCGCCTCACCCGCGACAACAACTGGACCAGCGGCCGCATCTACGAAACCATCATCACCAAGGAGCGGCGCGGCGATTACCTGGGCAAGACGGTGCAGGTGATCCCGCATGTGACCAACGAGATCAAGTCCGCCATCAAGAAGGTTTCCCGTGATGTGGATATCGTCATCGTGGAGATCGGCGGCACGGTGGGCGACATCGAGTCGCTCCCCTTCCTGGAATCCCTCCGCCAGATGCGCCAGGAACTGGGACGCAACGACACCGTGTTCCTGCATTTGGTCCTGGTTCCCTACATCGCCACCGCCAATGAGCTGAAGACCAAGCCGGCCCAGCACAGCGTCAAGCAACTGCTCGAGATCGGGATCCAGCCGGATATCCTGGTCTGCCGCACCGACCGGCATCTCTCCGCGGAAGTGAAGGCCAAGCTGGCCCTGTTCTGCAACGTCCCCACCGAGGCCGTCATCACGGCTCCCGACGTGGACTGCATCTACGAGGTGCCCCTGACGCTGGCCCGCGAGGGCCTCGACGAGATCATCCTGCGCTGCCTGAACCTGCTGGCCGGCGAGCGCCATATGGAGAAATGGGAGAAGCTGGTCGAGCGCATCCGGCATCCCAAGGACACGGTTACCATCGGCATCGTCGGCAAGTACGTGGACTACGAAGATTCCTACAAGAGTTTGAAAGAAGCCCTCGTCCACGGCGGGCTGGCCAATGACCTCAGCGTGGACCTGAAGTGGATCGAGGCCGAGGGCGTCGAGGGCGAAGGCTGGGAGAAGCAACTGGAAGGCTATGACGGCATCCTGGTGCCGGGCGGCTTTGGCAAGCGCGGCATCGCCGGGATGCTGCGCGCCATCGAGTACGCCCGCACCCGCAAGGTGCCCTACTTCGGCATCTGCCTGGGAATGCAGACCGCGGTCATCGAGTTTGCGCGCAATGCCTGCGGCCTCGCTGGGGCGGACAGCTCAGAGTTCGACCCCGCCACGCCGCACCGCGTGATCTATAAGCTGCGGGAGTTGCGCGGCGTGGACGAGCTCGGCGGCACCATGCGCCTCGGGGCGTGGCCCTGCAAGCTCGTGCCCGGCAGCTTGGCGCACCAGGCCTACGGGACGCTGGAAATCTCCGAGCGCCATCGCCATCGCTACGAGTTCAACCGCGAGTATGAAGAGACCATCGTGGCCCACGGCATGAAGATCACCGGCTCGACCCCCGACGGCACCTACGTCGAGATCGTCGAGATTCCCGACCACCCCTGGTTCCTGGGCTGCCAGTTCCATCCCGAGTTCAAGTCCAAGCCCTTGGAGCCGCACCCCCTCTTCAAGGCCTTCATCGCCGCGGCCTACCGGCACCGCCAGCAGCGCCTGAGCAAGCCGGCCGCTGCCGCCGTCCCGGCAGCAGCCGCATCGCCCGCCGCGCCCCTCCCCGGCGGCGGAGGAGGAAGTTCCTTCCGCGCCGCCTCCGCGGGCGGTCATTCGGGGTCCTGAGCGAAGCCGAAGGGCGCAGACTCTGCATCGCAAGGAAGAGCATACGCTATACTTGTATAGCAAGAAGGCTTCCGATGCTCGCAATCCGTCTGCCCGCGAATATCGAATAGCGCCTCGAACGCCTGGCCAAGCGCACCGGGCGCACCAAAACGTACTAAGCCCGCGAAGCCATCCTCCAGCACTTGGAAGACCTTGAGGACCTTTACCTCGCTGAGCAGGCCTACGCTCGCTGCCGGAAAGGCGAAGAGAAAACCATCCCGCTGGAAGAAGCCATCAAACGCCATGGGATTACTCCCGAGATGCTGAATGAAGTGGACGATTGAGTTGTCCGAGCAGGCGCTGAGAGACGTGGACAAACTTGATCCCCAAGCCAGACGGCGGGTCGACGGATTCCTGTACCGTCGACTCGCTGGGTCGGAAAATCCCCGGACCCTCGGAGGGGCATTGCATGGCTCCCAATTGGGAGAGTATTGGAAGTACCGCGTGGGCGACTACCGCCTGATCTGCAAGATCGAGGATAATCATTTGGTGGTGCTGGTCATCCGCGTCGGCCACCGCCGCAACATCAACCGCTGATGTTCTGCGCTTTCGATAGAGTTGGCAGATTCCTCAAGGCACAGCATTGCGGAGATAGCCTGCCATTGACAGCAGGCAATGCGGCCTTTCGCGGGGGGGATACCTTCCTCCTGATGGCGGGGCCGCGCGTTATCGAATTGCGCGCGAGATGTCCACATCGCGACGATGACGGCCCATCCGGATGCTTAGC
>DATMAF010000436.1:0-2778 GCA_035560315.1 Terriglobia bacterium
CCGGCGTTGCAGCCGCAGGCAACGGCGCTATGAAGCAGCAGGCCAGGCTCTTTTTTGTGGAAGGACGGGTGCAGGGAGTCGGCTTCCGGTTTTTTGTGGAGGAGGAAGCCACCCGGCTGGGTTTGCGCGGCTACGTGCGCAACCTGCACGACGGCCGGGTGGAGGTTTACGCGGTGGGAACAGCGGACCGCTTGGAACAGCTTCGCCGCAGGCTGGAGGCCGGTCCGCCGGCGAGCCGCGTCGAGCGCGTCGAAGAGCGTCCGGCTCCCGCCAAAGCCTGTCGCGGCTTTTCCATTGCAGCAAGCGGGGAGGCCCTCGGCTGGCTCCCCGGAGAATAGGACAGCAAAAACCCGATGGAACAATTAAAGCAACTCATCCGCGAAGTGCCCGATTGGCCCAAGAAGGGCATCCTTTTTTATGACATTACCACCTTGCTGAAGGACAAGCGGGGATTCCGCACGCTGATCGATGCGCTGTCGGCGCAGTTCAACGGCAAGTCGATCGACCTGGTGCTGGGCATCGAGGCGCGCGGCTTCATCTTTGGCCCGGCGCTGGCCTACCGCCTGGGCGCCGGCTTCGTTCCGGTGCGCAAGCCCAACAAGCTTCCCGCCGAGACCGCCCGCATCACCTACGACCTCGAATACGGAACCGACGCCCTCGAGATTCACCGCGATGCCGTCCAGAAAGGCGACCGGGTTTTGATCGTGGATGATCTGCTGGCCACTGGCGGGACGGCGCGGGCCTGCATCCGCTTGGCGCGCGAGTTGGGCGGCGAAGTGGCCGGCGTCGGCGTGGTGGTGGAGCTGGAATTTCTGAAGGGCCGCTCCCGGCTCGAGGACGTCGAGGTGTTCTCGCTGCTGAAGTATCGGGAATGAGCCGGCGCGGGAAACCGCCCCCGCCGCGCGCCGCCGGCACCGTCTCGCGCCGGGCGGCGAGAAACGTCTAAGTAACACAAAAATCATTTTTTCCCTTGACAACTTTTTTTTAAGTTCGTATACATTAGGACAGTCAGCAACGAAGCGAGTTCGTTGCGCACAGAAACGAGAGAACGAAAAAGGAGAATTGAGACGATGGCAACCAAGAAAGCAGCCGCAAAGAAGAAACCCGCGAAGAAGAAGAAATAACGGGTTCCCATTTCCGGGATCTTGAGGGGACGAAGTGATCGTCCCCTTTTTTATTTTCCGGCGATTCTATTCCGCATCCAACCCCAGCGGCTCCAGGAGCGGTTCGATGTTCGACTCGCTCACGCGGATCCCCACCAGCTTCGCGGGACTGTCGCTTTCGTCGAAGGCGCGAAACAGGCGCATCTTGGCCGCGGCATACTGCTCCGTGTCCGCCAGCGGGCGGCCATGCGCCCGCTCCCAGGCCCGCAGCGCTTTGTCTTCCACCAGCACCTCCACAACGAAGAATTGCTTCCGGTCGCTGGTCACGTGAAAGCGGAACGCCGTTCCGACGCGGCTCCACCAGCGCGTGCGCGGCGCCGATTCCAAAAAATAATACTGATAGACGTAGCCGCTTTCGCTGGAATAGGTCTTCAGGCGATGGCTGGGCATGGCAGTGAACCGCCTCCGGATTTTCTCCTCCCAAGCATCAGGAAGGCCATGGCGGAACCGGGGACAAGTCGCGGAAGCACGTCAGCACGACGCCCCGTTCGCGCAGCCATTCTCTCCACGAAGCGTCGGCCAGGATGCGCAATTCCGCCTCGCGCTTCGTTTTGAGCATGGTGGGGGCGGCGATCAGTTCCGCGTCGCAGTAACCGGGATGACACATCAGCTCGGTGATTCCCTCCGGCAGTTGCGCCAGGGTCGCGCGCAACCCGTCGCGCGACAAGCGGCCCGTGAGCACAAACCCCGTAAAAGCATCCGGCGTCCGCAAGCCGTGGCGGTCCATCTGCCGCTGCAGGGAGGAAACGAACAGATAGGAGGCCAGGGCCACGGCCCGCCGCCGCCAGGCTCCTTCGCGCAGCGGGGGGGTGCAGTTCTCGCACAGGCGGCGCACCCAGCCGATGCCATAACGCCGGCCCACCCGCGCCAGCGCCGCGGCAATCTCCGGATGCAGGTGGGTGTGCTGATGGGTATCGAGGTGCGTGAGCCGGATGCCGGCCGCCAGAATCTTCTCCACCTGGGCGCTGAACTCCCGCTCGACCTCGGCCATCGGCACCCGGCCCCCGGCCACGCGCAACCCCAGGCTCACCAGATTATGAAACCGCCCGCCGCGCCCGACCAGGTGCGGGATTTTCCCCGGATCGGAAACGGGAATGCCCTCCACCAGATTCAAGTGGCAGCCCACATCGAGGGCTGGATTTTCCTCCGCCAGCGCCACGGCTTCCTCGAAGGCGGCTCCGTTGGCCATCAGGGAGGTGCTGGTGATGATGCCGTGGCGGTGTCCGTCCACAATGGCGCGGTTGACGCCTCGCGTGTATCCGAAATCGTCGGCGTTGACGATCAGGCGTTTCAAAGGGGGTTCTCCGCTGGCCGGCCGCGGCGCGCAGATGAGGGAACAAACTGCCGCTTGAAACTTTATTATATCTCCCTCCCGGAACCCGATCGCAACTCTCCGGGGCAGGTTGTTGCGGCTCTCCGGCGATGATAAACTGGCGAAACCAAAGAGGGAGGCGGCGCGTAGTGTAGGGGAGGCCCCTTTCCTCTTCCAGACAGCGGAACGCCTCGCGGCCGACGGCTTGTCTCGGATCCGTTCCCAGAGCGGTCGGCTGGGCGGGAGCAAGGCAACAGGAGGAGCCCGCATGAAGAATTCCTTCTTTTTCTGGCGCCAACTTGG
>DATMAF010000437.1:0-3594 GCA_035560315.1 Terriglobia bacterium
ATCTGCTTCCGCCGGACCTCCGAGAGCCGGCGCACCAGCTTGTGCGCCAGCATGATGGGCAGCGGCATCAGTTCCGGGGTCTCGTCACAGGCAAAGCCGAACATCATACCCTGGTCGCCGGCGCCCTCCCGGTCCACCCCCATCGCGATGTCGGGAGATTGTCCGTGCACTGTCGTAATTACGGCGCAGGTGTCGCAGTCGAACCCGTACTTGGCCCTTGTATAACCCACGTCGCGGATGGTGTCGCGCGCCACCTGGGCGTAGTCCACCTCGGCGCGGGCGGTGATCTCCCCGGCTACCAGACAGAGCCCTGTGGTCAGCAGCGTCTCGCAGGCCACCCGTCCTTTGGGGTCTTGCGACAGCACCGCGTCCAGGACGGCATCCGAAACCTGGTCGGCGATCTTGTCGGGATGACCTTCCGTAACGGATTCAGAGGTAAACAGGCGACGGCTTGGAACAGACAAGCAAATCCTCCCGAACTGCGATAATCCCAGCGGCTGCTTTCGAGCTACGTTCCCCTCGGAGAATGCATCCTATAGCCGGAATCCATGAAGGTACCAAACGGCCCGGTTCTGCGTCAACGCATCCATAACCCCTGTTACCCTCATGACCGCAAAAAGACCCACACTGCGCGGCCCTAACGGGTAGTTTCTGCCGGGCCAGCGTGGTAAGCCGTTGATTCTTCGTCGGAGCGTCCTTGGCATCGCGATTGCAATTAGTGCGGACATAAGCGTAGGCCACCATGGCTTACGGCATCCCCGGCGACGAGACCCAGATCGTCGCCAGCCCCTTTGAGCGGGCCCCGGCCTCCAACCCCAAGGAGGCCGGGGCTTTTTTTCTGCGCTAGAATACCTCCCGGAGAAAGAGGGCTATGCAACTGGGGCTCGTCACCTATAACCTTGCGAAGGACTGGGACATAGACACGATCATCACCAAGCTGGAAGCGGCTCGGTTCGAAGCGGTTGAGCTGCGCACCAGCCACAAACACGGTGTAGAGCCCTCACTCAGCCGTCCGGAGCGCGAGCGCGTCCGGGACCGCTTTAACCGGAGCAAGGTCAAGCTTCTGAGCTTCGGCTCCACCTGCGAGTTCCACAGCCCCGACCAGGCCGTGCGGGAGAAAAATGTCGCCGAGTGCAAGGCCTTCATCGAACTGGCTCACGACGTGGGCGCCGTGGGTGTCAAGGTGAGGCCCAACGGATTCCCCAATGGCGTTCCTCACGACATCACGATCCAGCGGATCGGCCAGGCGCTCCGGGAGTGCGGCGAGTACGGCGCCCGGTACGGAGTCGAGGTCTGGCTGGAAGTCCACGGGCGAGAGACCCAGAATCCGCCGAACATCGCCGCCATGATGAAGGCCTGCAACCATCCCCAGGTCGGCGCCTGCTGGAATTCCAATCCCACCGATCTCGTCAACGGCTCGGTGCGGCAGAACTTCGACCTCCTGCGCCCCTACCTCAAGAGCTGCCACATCAACGAGCTGGCCAACCCGGCCTACCCGTGGCGGGAACTGTTCACTTTGATGCGCAAGTCCGGCTACGACCGCTGGACCCTGTGCGAGGTGGCCGAAAGCAAAGAGCCCGAGCGGTTCCTGGCGTACTACCGCGCCCTCTGGACCGAACTCAACCGGGCGTAGGTCAGGGCAGAGTCTTCAGATACTCGACGATGGCCGCTGCATCCTCGTGGCTGAGCCGGTAGCCGGGCATCGGCGGCCCAGCGGGGTTTCCGCGCGGGTTCTTCCCTGTTTCCAGAAACTTGATGATGCCCTCCGGCCCCCAGCGCTTCCAGAGGCTGCCGGCCGGCGTCAGATCCGGGGCCGACTTGTGCCAGTCCCTGATGGTTCCGATCGGTGCGAAGGGCAGCGTTGCGCCCTTCATCCACTTCGACTTGTCATACTCGCCGCTCTCCAGCTTCGGAGTGTGGCACTCCTGGCAGACGATCGCCTGTTCGGCCAGATACTTCCCTCGCTCCACCGGACTTTGGGCCGCGGCGATCCCGGCCACCGTGAGGGTCCAGAGGGTCCAGGCGAGCATTTTGTCGGACATGTACCCGATGCTATAATCCGCCCGGCGGGCTTGGCAAGCCCGGGTTTGGGGTGCGGCTCAGTGAGTTGCGGTATCCCCACGTCAAAATCCACCGCACCGCCCGGGTGTGGCTACAATTAGAGCAGCCGCCGGCCCGGAGGGGAAATCGAATTTTTCGATCCTCAGGATTCATAATTTCGATGCCGCTGCTCTCACCTGCCGTGTAGCCTGTTAAGTAAGGCCTCGGATGGACTTCGACCAGCTCCATACGTTCCTCGAGATTGTCCGGCTCAAGAGTTTCTCCCGGGCGGCTCAGACGTGTTTCCGCACCCAGCCGGCCATCAGCGCCCAGATCCGCCAGATGGAGCAGGAACTCGGAACCGCCCTGTTTGAGCGCTTTGGCAGCCGCATCTCCCTCACCACCGCCGGCAAGATCTTCAGCGAGTACGCGCAACAGCTCCTCGAGATCCGGCGTCAGGCGATCGCCGCCGTGTCCGAGCTGGACCGCATTCCCAAGGGCGAGCTCGTCATCGCCGCCAACGAAGCCACCTGCGTCCATGTCCTGCCCGGCGTGTTCTCCAGCTACAAGGAGCGGTTTCCTGAGGTGCAGCTCCAGGTCACGCGCGCCTACGGCGCCAGGGCCGTCCAGGCCGTGCTCGAAAACACCGTGGACTTCGCGATCACCCAACTGCCGATTCAGGAGCGGAAACTCGAGATCGTGAAGATCTACAGCGACGAGATCCGCCTGCTGGTCCCCCCGAACCACCCCCTGGCAGGGGCGAGCTCGGTCACCGCGCAAGAGGCCGCCGCTTATCCTCTGCTCCTGCCCAAGACCGGCCGCACGCGGTCTCAGATCGACCAGTTCCTCGAACCGGTCGAATCCAACATCAGGATCTCGATGGAGCTCGAGTCGAGCGAAATGATCAAGCGCTTCGTCATTGCCGGGCTCGGGGTGGGCTTCCTGGCCACCTCTACGGCCCGGGAGCAGTTGCAGAGCGGCCAGCTCAAGGACATCCCGACCGCGCCGCTCTCCATGACCCGCACGCTGGGACTGGTCTACCGCAGGGACAAGCCGCTCTCCAGAGCGGCGTTGGGGTTCATCGAGGTCGTGCTGGACTTCGCCAAGCGTGCCGCCGGCCAGACCAATGCAAATCAACCGGCGGCGGATTAGAATAAAGCCGTTGGGGACGTTATGGAGTGTCCACACTGCGGGCGGGACCTTGGCCCCCAGAGGCAAGGACGCTGCCCGGACTGCGGCCGCCCGCTCCAAGTCAGTGTCGGCGGGCTGGTGAAGACGTCGCAAGTGCGCGTCGCCGCGGGCGACGAGGACCGCGTCTATCCTTCGCTAGAGGACGTTCCCGCGGACCTCCGCCGCCAGATTCGCCGCGTCCTGAGCGGTCCGCTCACCGACACGATCGTCATCGCCGACGAGGGCGGCCGTCGCCGTATCTTCGAAGCCGTGCGGGGCCTTCCGCCGCACTTGCAAAAGCGCGTGATGGCGGCGATTCAGATCAGCGAACCGTCCAGGAGCCGTCTCTCGCGGCGGGCGCGCCTGGCCATTCTGGCCGCGATC
>DATMAF010000438.1:0-7306 GCA_035560315.1 Terriglobia bacterium
CCGCCGCTAGCCCTTCAGGGACTGTTTGACGCGGTCGATAATCTCGGGCAGGAGGTCTTCGATGGCTTGGCGCACCAACTGCTCGAGGGGCGGCAGATTGCGCTCTTCGGGTGAGGCTTCCAGTTCCTCCACCGGGCCGGGGAACTCCGGCGGGGGTTCGGGAGCCCGGATGGTGTGGACCGGACCTTGGGCTTCCACCACCGCATCCAGATTCTCGTAGTGCTCGATCTCAGGGTCCGTATCCACCTGCGCCGGAGTCTCCTCCGGGCGGATCAGCAGCGGGTCTGGACTCACCGCACCACTCTCCGCACCCACCAGACCAAACTCCATCGCGGACATCGTGATCGGTTCCGCTTTCGCCGAAGCGGTCGGCCAGGACAACGGCGCTCCGGGCGGCGCCGGTTCGGGCTGCGGCGGCTCGGCAGCAGCCATCGCGGCGGACGCAGAGAGAGCAGACGGCGGTTCGGCGGCCGCCTTGCTGACGAGCTGTTCGAGGTCTCTCCAGTCTGCCGCAGGCTGATCGAATAGCCGGGCCTCCTCCTCCGTCACTTCGGCTGGTTCGGCCGTCCAGACGGCGGATTCTTCAACCACCAAAGACGCTGGGGGCACAGGCGCCGCCGTGAGACGGACAGGCGGCGTCATCTCCTGCGCTTCCTCCGCCGACTCAGCCTCACGCAACGCCTCGACCGTGGGCATCGCCGCTGCTTCTTCCATCAACGACGGCATAGCGGCCGGTTCTTCTGCCATCAGATCCGTGAACATTCCGATCGGCTGCTGGCTGATCTCTTCCGGAATTTCAATTTTGGGGAGAGCGGACGGAGTAATCAATTCGTCGGACGTTTCCTCCCATTGGGCGGAAGGCTCCGCTGCCAGCGGCTGCTCGGCGAGCTTGTCGGGGGCGGTTTGCTTCCCCAGCGGACGAGCCGGCGGGAAGCGCTTGGCAGCGGCCAATAGATCATTCACCGTGCTGGCCAGGGCGGAAGATTCCAGCGGTTTGGTGATCAGCCCGTCGGCTCCGGCGCGGCGGCCTTGCTCCGGATCGTATGGCTCCATGGCCCCGATAATCAGCAGCACCGGGATACTCTTCAGCCGGTCGGAGGACTTGACGAACTGGCAAACCTCGTAGCCGTTTTTGCCCGGCATGAAGACGTCGGCAATGACCAACTCCGGCGCCGCCTGCTCCAGCGCATGAATGGCCGCCTGACCATTGGACACGGTGGAAACCTCATGGCCCTCGGCCACCAGAATCTTGGTTCCCATCCGCTGCGCATGGGTGCTGTCATCGGCCAGCAGTATTTTTGCCAAGGCGAACTCCACCCTGCTCCCAGTTTCTACTGCCCTTGTTTATCACTCGTTTATCAGCAAGTCAATACGTTATAGCCAGGCTTGGCACAGACAAGGAAACCCCATGGGAACCCCGGCCCCCAGAAGCTGCTCCCGGGTTGCGACGGAAGGAAAATTTATAGCGAATAAAAAGCGAAAGTGTGGTATGCTTTCCCATAAGGTTTTGGCTGTCGCCAGCCCCGCCGGGAGAAACCCGCCTCCCGCGCGCCGCCTCTGGTTTCCGACAGCCGGTCATGGAAACAACTTCGTGTGGAGTCATGCCAAGTATGAAGCGCCGTAACCGCCCAGACCCTCTCCAAGAGAAAGCAACCGCGCCGCCGGCGGCGCCGCCGGCCGACTACATCACGGTGAAGGAAGCAGCTTTCCGGCTGGGGAAATCCACGGATTGCATTTATAACTGGCTCCGCACCGGCCGGCTGAAAGCCATCCAGCCAGGAGGGCGTTGCTGCACCGTGCTGGTGGATGCCGCCTCGGTGTCCGAGGCGCTGCGTTGCCGGTATCCCTACGCGAGGGAGCTAACGTCAGCGAGTCTTCCGCACGACCCCGCGGCCGTCGAAAAGATCGGAGGCTCTCCCCATCCCGTGAATGGCTCAGGAAATCTCCAGCAGTCCCCAGGGGAAGCGCCGTCAAGGACGGCTGGACGCGTTGGGTGCGGGAACCGATTCCAAGGTGATCCCGGAGGAGGCGGCGCCGCCGCCCGCAGGAGATGCCGGAGTGAGGGGGAAGGAGGAAATGGCGCCAGGCTGCGCCGGCCCTTGCGGCGTCATGGTGGGAGGGCTGAGGCGGCCTTGCGCGGCGGAAACATCGGGACGGCGGCGGAACCCTCCCAGCAGTGAACTCCACAGTCCCGGCGACACCGCATGAGCTTTCTCATAGGTCATGCGGGCCACTGCTGCCGGATCGGGCTCCGGAACCGGAAACCCCAGGAGCGTCAGTCGCTCTTTGGCGGCTTCGGCCTGCTCGCTCAGCGGATAGTCCCGGACAATGCGAGAGTAGTAACCGGCGGCTTCCTCACTGCCCTCGGAGCCTTTGGAGCGTTCGATGGAGCGGCCCAGCAGCAAGAGGGCTTCCGGGGCCTGGCTGTAGTTGGGGTAGCGCTCCACCAGTTCCTTCAAACGCGGCTGCGCCGCCCGGTCGGCCATCTGGAGGAAGTAGAAGCGGCCCACCTCAAACTGGCCGTGCGCCAGCACCTCCTGGACTTCCCGCAGGCGCTGCTCGGCGAGCGGCGTGAAGGGTCCGTCGGGATAGTTCAGGATGACGCGCTGGAACTCCTGCTCGGCGCGGCGGGCGTGCAGGGGGTCGCGGTCCGGCTTCTCCATGCCGCGATAGTGAATCATTGCCACGCGCATCTGCGCCTCGGCGGCCTCCGGCATGGTGGGGAAGAAAGTGATGAAATCGCGGTACTCGAGTTCGGCTTGCGCCAGATCGCTGGCGGTTCCCTGCCGGTACCAGGAATCCGCGATGGCCAGCTTCGACTTGGCCAGATACTCGCTGTCCGGGTAGGTGTTGATGAGGGTTTGCAGCAGCAGCCGCGCTTCTGTGAAGCGGGAGTGCTCCAGAAAATCCGTGGCGCGGTCGAACAGTTCCTTGTCCGGCTGCTGGGAGTCGGAGATCAGCGGGGTATCCAGGGCATGCCGGCGGAATCCGCAGGCCGAGAGCGCCAGCAGGAGGATCGCCAGCAGGAAAGATTTTGCCGCTTTCGAGCGCATCCAGTCGGTCTCCAGACAATCGCCGCTTCCCGCTTGGGGAGTGAGAGGCTCAGGCGCGGCTGAGGGTTGCCTCCTGCGCCATGCGCAGCATCTCCTCCACCCGCTTGGCCGGATCGGGTGCGCTAAAGACGGCGTTGCCCGCAACAATCCAGTCCGCGCCGGCGCGCGCCACCTCTTGCACATTGTCCGGCGTGATGCCGCCATCCACTTCCAGCCGGAAGTCCAGGCCCCGCTCCTGCCGCTCGCGGTCCAACTGCCGCAGCTTGTGCACCGCGTAGGGGATGAATTTCTGCCCGCCGAATCCAGGGTTCACCGACATGACCAGCACCATGTCAACCAGTTCCAACACGTTCGAGAGCGTTTCCACCGGCGTGGCCGGGTTGATGGTCACGCCCGCTTCCGCTCCGCAGGAGCGGATCAGGCGCAGCGTGCGGTCCAGATGGCGGCAGGCCTCCTGATGCACCGTGACCACATCCGCGCCGGCGTCAACGAAGTCCGCGATGTAGCGGTCGGGGTCTTCGATCATCAGATGCACATCGAGCAGCAGGTCGGTCGCCCGCCGCAGGGACTTCACCACCGGCGGGCCGATGGTGATGTTGGGCACAAAGTGGCCGTCCATCACATCCACATGGATGATGCGCGCCCCGCCGGCCTTGACCCGTTCGATCTGCTCGCCCAAACGAGCCATGTCGGCCGACAAAATCGATGGCAGTATCTCCCTGCTTCGCGCCATACGGACACCCCACCGGAATGCAGAGGTGGCCCGTTTATTCTAACACACGCCAGCGGGATTCCCGCCGCTCACTGGCGGATGCGCGGCAGTTTGCTGCTCGCGCCAGCGGCGGATGGCCCGGGCGTGGACGGGGTAATGGCCGTAGGTATCCAGGCGCAGCCGCTGCCGGAAGCGCGTTTCGCCGATAACGTGCTTCTCGGGCACTTTGTGGAGGTAGTCGATGAGCCGCTGGTGAGTTGCTTCCTGCTGGCGGAAAACCTGGCGCAGGGAAAGGCCCGCTTTCTTGCTGGTCATCAGAGCGTTGAAGGCGTCGATGCCGCCATAGAGCGCCGCATAGCGCGGCGGCCGCTTGCCTTCGGCAATCGCGGGCAGGTGCTTGAGCGCCTCCTGCTCCCAGGTGGTAACGTGCGCGATGATGTCGCGCACCGACCACGGCCCGGTTACGCCCGGCTGCCGCAACTGCGCCTCGGACAGGCCGTCGTAAGAGTCCCGGAAGGCCCTCCAGGCCTTGTCGATCCGTTGCAGCAGTTGCTCCCGCTTCATTGTTCAACCCCGCGTCCTTCAAGCGCCACTAGCTTCGCACCAGGATGGCGGCAAAAAAGCCGTCCAGCTCGTCGCGGGCGGGCGAGGTTTCCAGGTATTCGCCGCTCAGCAGCCGTTCGGCGGCCGGGTGAAAGAACGGGCGTAGGCGCGCCACGTCGTCCCGCACCGGCAGCCGGCGAAAGTCCGGGTGGGTTTTTAGGAATGCGTCCACGACGCCCTGGTTTTCCTCTTGTTCGAGCGAGCAGGTGCTGTAGACCATCCGCCCGCCGTGCTGGACCGCCTGGGCGGCGTTGTCCAGCAGGCGCAGTTGCTTTTCCGCCAGAAGAGCAATCTCGGCGGGTTGGAGACGCCACTTCAACTCCGGGTTGCGGCGCAGCGTTCCGGTGCCGCTGCACGGCGCATCCACCAGGATGCGGTCGAACTCGGCGGCGAAGGGAAGCGTCCGTTCGCCATCCAATGCGACACGCTGGACGTTGGTGCGCGGCGGCGGCGGCGTGAATTGCCGCAGGCGGTGCAGATGGATGTCGCAGGCGACCACCAGGCCCTTGGGTCCAGCCCATTGCGCCAGCAGGCCGGTCTTGTTCCCCGGGGCGGCGCACAGATCCAGCAAACGCTGTCCCGGACGCACGTCCAGCAAATGCGGGACGATCTGCGAGGCTTCGTCCTGCACGACCACGAAGCCGCGGCGGAAGGCTTGCGTTCTGGAAACGGCGCCGGATTCCACGCGCAGCGCGGTTTTCAGGAAATTCCCCGGACGGACCTCCATGCCTTCCACCAGCAGTTGCTCGGTGATCTGCGCCGAGTCCAGCGGCGCGGTGTTCAAGCGCAAATAGACCTGCGGCGGCTGGTTGTTGGCGCGGGCCAGCGCCAGCGCCTGCTCCCGCCCAAACCGCTCGATCCACCGGCCGAGCAGCCAGTTCGGGTGGGAGGTTTCCACGCTCCACCAGTCAAGGTCCGACATGCCCGCCGGCCGCAGCGCGGCCAGCTCCACATCGCCCGCCTTGCGCAGCACCGCGTTGACGAGTCCCGCCGCCGACGCCTTGCCGGCCTCCTTCACGAGTTCCACCGATTCATGCACCGCCGAGCGCGCCGGGATGCGGCTGAGAAAACGCAACTGATACATCCCCAGACGGAGCGCCACGCGCACCTCCGGATCGAACTTCTCCCACCTGCCTTCCGACAGCGTTTGCGCCAGGAAATCCAGGGTGCCCTGCCAGCGCAGCGAACCCATCACCAGTTCGGTGCACAATCCGGCCTCGCGGGCGGAGAGTTGGGCGGTCAGCGGGCCGTGCAACAGTTCACCGGCGTAGCTTGCTTGGGTCTCCACCCGCAGCAGAATTTCCAGCGCGGCTTTCCGGGCAGGCGTCGGCATAACGCCCACCATTATGAAGGAAAAGCAGTTCCCTGGCCACGCAGAGAGGGTGGGTCGAGGGACGGGCGGACCGCGGGGAGGCCGGTTAGGTCAGCAGCTTGCGGGCATGCAGGTAGGATTCCTGCTGCATGTGCTCGAATTCGCGCTTCACCAGATTGAGGCCGAAGACGCAGCTTTCAAATTTCTCGGAAAGCTTCCGGAAGAGCGGCGCGCTTTGCCGGTATTCAAACTGCTTGAATTCCGAAACGATGTAATAGGATTCCTTGCCGGTGCGAATGTAATCCAGCAGCGCATCGAGCCGCGCCCGTCGCAGCCGCCGCTGGTTGACCGCTTCCGGAAACAGCCCGGCGAAGAACAACGTAAAGTCGCCAATATGTTTGCGAGCCTCCCGCTCGACATCGAAGGAAGCAGCCTCCAGAAGGGGATTGGAGGCGATCAACATCTCGCCGACATCCTCCAGGACCCGCCCCCGGGCGTCACGGAGGCGGTACAACTGCTCGGTCTGGCTGAAGCGGACCAGCAGATCCCGCACATACTCGATGACTTCCTGGTCGCTCAAATGCACGCTGTCGACGAACGTTCGCCGGATCACCTCTTCCATCAGGCTGGCGAGGGTTTGATCGGTGCACAGGAAGGATTCGTCCTGCGGTTGAATGAGAGGTTCGGCTGCCATAGCCTGGTACCTCCTTCTTTTTATTGGATGCGCCAGGCCTTCGTCAAGATACCCGGCGGGCTTGCCTACACTCTCGCACAGCAAGACACCCGGATCCATAGTGATGGTCTTTCTGCCGGGTGACCAATTGAGAACAACGGAGGGTGCGGTGCCAATGCGAGAATTCCGGAGCGCCGCCGCAGGACAGCGTCAGGGGAGCACGTCGCCGGGAGGAGCCGATGGACCAGAACCAGAGCCCCCCGAACCCGAATCTCCAGAGCCGGCTCCATCGCTCCCCGCCGGGGGCTTGGTCTCGTTGGAACCGGTGTCGCTCTCCGGCACCCCGCCTCCGCCGGAACCGGAGGAAGAGCCCGTTCCGCCGTTGGAGGCGCCCCGCACGGCTTTGATCTGCGCCAAGGTGTCGGCAATACCCTGGACGACGCGCCCCAGAGTGCGGATCGGAACGGCGGATTTGCCGGCGGCGGTCAGAGGCAAGGAGGCCGCCACGCGCAGGCTTTGGCCGGATTGAACCAGGATCTCTCGTCCCGGAAAGAGGCGGTGCCGCACGCCCACCGCGCCCGTGTCCACGGTGATGGTGGTGTCCTGCGCGGCATCCACTTCGACTTCGAAAACAGTTCCCCGCACTGAGATCACTGCGGTGGGGGAGGTGACGCGCAGGGGAGTGTCGCCGGGCAGGAGGTGCTGAATCTGAAGGCGCACCTTGCCGAGCAGCACGTCGAGCAGGTCCCGCACATTGAAGCGATTCGCCCGGTAGATCACCCGGGAGTTGGGAAATATCTCCAGCGTACTGCCATCTGGCAAGAACAACTGCGCTGCGCCGTCGCTGCCGGTGACAATGGCCTGGCCGGCTTCGATGGTCTGACCCGTGTGGACGGCCCACAGTTCGCCGGCCCGTTCCACGGAAACGCGCCCGGACATCGCCGCAATGATCG
>DATMAF010000439.1:0-3701 GCA_035560315.1 Terriglobia bacterium
CATTTCCACCCATAAAGGCTCTCCCTGGCCGGCTGGGCCGGTCTGCCCGCCGCGCGCGCGGCAGCCAGCTCCACCGCCTCGTAAATCTTGATATAGCCGGTGCAGCGGCAGATATTCCCCGAAAGCGCCGCCTGAATCTCCGCCCGGCTGGGATTCGGATTCTTCTCCAGCAGCGCCTTGGCAGTCAGCAGAATCCCCGGCGTGCAGTAGCCGCACTGCGCCGCCCCCAGCTCAGCGAAGGCCTCCTGCAACGGATGGAGCCGGGCGCCTTCGGCCATGCCCTCAATGGTGGTTACCTGGCGGCCGTCCACGGCCAGCGCCAGCACCAGGCAGGACAGCACCGGCTGGCTGTCCACCAGCACCGCGCAGCAGCCGCATTCGCCCAGCTCGCAGCCGTGCTTGGTGCCGGTCAGCCCCAGATCCTCGCGCAGCACCTCCAGCAGCGTCTTGTGCGGCGCAAAGGCCACCTCCACGGCTTCTCCATTCACTTGGAGCGAGATATGCGCTTTCTGCGCCGCCGTTCGGCGAGCGGGTTTGCGGGCGTTTTTCATGGCGGGACTCCGGCCCGATTATATCGCTTACGGGGAGACAGAGCCAGCGCGGGGCGCCACCCGGAAGCGGCGCGATTTCATCTCGGAGCGCGGCAGCGATCCCGGTGCGGCAAACTCCAGCAGCGGCCGCAGATTCAAGCGGGTGTGCAGTTCCGCGATTAGCCGGGCGGCCAGATGCCGCTGCTCTTCCCCGCTCAATCCGTCGGTTTCCACCCGCAGCAGCAACTCCTGCATCTCTTTGACGATGACCACGTCCCCCTGGAATTCCACGACCTCCGGGAAGCACCGCAGAATATTTTCAATGGCGGAAGGAAACACGTTGACGCCGCGAATCGTGATCATGTCGTCGGCCCGGCCCAGGATTCCTCCGCGCAACAGCACAAACGTTCTTCCGCAGGCGCAGGGCTGGCGGGTGGCTTCCACCAAATCGCCCGTGCGATAGCGGATGAGCGGGGAGCCGAAGCGCGTCAGGTTGGTCAGCACAATCTCGCCGCGTTCCCCGTCCGCCACCGGCTGGCCCGTGGCCGGATCGAGAAACTCGGCAATGAACTGGCTTTCGTTCACATGCGGTCCCTGCTGCTGCTGGCACTCAAAACCGTAGGCCCCCATCTCGGTCATGCCCACATGGTCATAGGCCCGCGCTCCCCAGCACTGCTCGATGTGGCGGCGGGTGGCCGGGATGCCGGCGCCCGGCTCGCCGGCATGGATGCTGACCCGGATCCCCATCGCGGCGGTATCCAGCCCCTTGGCGCGCGCCGCCTCCGCCAATCGCAAGGCATAGGTCGGAGTGCAAACCAGCACCGTGGGACGAAGCTGCGCCATGGCCGCCAGCCGCTGCTCGGTGGTTTGTCCCCCGCCGGTAATCGCCAGGCAGCCAAGCCGGGAAGCGGCCTCGAAGCCGGTCCAAAATCCCACAAAAGGCCCGAAGGAAAAGGCCACAAACACGCGGTCGCCGGCGGTGACCCCAGCTCCCCGATAGACAAAGCACCATTGGCTGACGAAGGCATCCCAGCTTTCCGGCGTGTCCAGCCAGCGGACCGGCGAACCGGTGGTGCCGGAGGTCTGGTGCAGGCGCGTGTAGCGTTCCAGCGGAAAGGACAGATTGCTCCCGAACGGCGGATGCGCGGACTGGTCGGCGACGATCTCCGCCTTGGTGGTGAAGGGCAGGTCGGCGAGCCGGGAAAGGGGAACCGGAGAATCAATACCGGCTTCCCGCAATTTTCGCGAATAGAAGGGATTGCTCTTCAGAACCTGCCGCAGCAGTTGCTGGAGCCGCTCGCTCTGGCGGTTTTCCAGCTCGGAGCGAAGCGCCGTCTCCAGTTCCGGCGCGAAGTATGCGGCCTGGCGGTTCTCGTGATGCATTCGGGCTCGTCCCGGCATTGACTGCCCCCGGAGCGTGCCGGCGCTTTTCTCCCGGTCCCCAGAAGCAGCGGCGAATAGAACAGATTATACTCGGTGAGAGGGAAGTCGGCAGGCCCATTGCATGGATTTGAGCCGCAGCTATGACGTCGTGATCGCGGGAGGCGGCAACGCCGCGCTCTGCGCCGCACTTGCCGCGCGGCGCGCCGGGGCCAGCGTCCTGGTGCTGGAGGCGGCTCCCCAGGCATTGCGCGGGGGCAACAGCCGCCACACGCGGAATCTCCGTTGCATGCACGAGGCTCCCGACGGGCCGCTCACGGAGCAATACACGGAGGCGGAATACTGGGAGGACCTCTGCAAGGTCACCGGCGGGGAAACCAACGAGCAACTGGCGCGCCTCGTCATCCGGCAGACGGCCGGTTGCCGCCGTTGGATGATGGACCACGGCGTCCGCTTCCAGCCCTCGCTGGAAGGTGCGCTGCACTTGTCGCGCACCAACGCCTTTTTCCTGGGCGGCGGCAAGGCGCTGCTGAACGCCTACTACCGCGCTGCCGCGCGCGGGGGGATCGACGTCGCCTACGACGCCGAGGTCCGGGAAGTGCATTTCCGCGAGGGAAAAGTTTTCTCCGTGGTGGTGGCGCGCGGCGGGGCCGCGACCGCTGTGCCCGCCAAAACGCTGGTGGCCGCCTCGGGCGGCTTTCAGGCCAACCTTGAATGGCTGCGGGACGTCTGGGGGGAGGCGGACGACAATTTCCTGATCCGCGGGACTCCCTACGACAAGGGATTGCTGCTCCGCCACCTGATGGAGCAGGGCGCCCAAACCGTCGGCGATCCCCGGCAGTGCCATGCGGTGGCCATCGACGCGCGCTCCCCCAAGTTTGACGGCGGCATTGTCACCCGCATCGATTGCATCTCGCTGGGCATCGTGGTCAACCAGGACGCCGTGCGTTTTTACGACGAAGGAGAAGACCTCTGGCCCAAGCGCTACGCCGTCTGGGGACGGCTGGTGGCGCAACAGCCCAACCAGATCGCCTACGCCATCATCGATTCCAAAGCGATGGGCGCATTCATGCCGCCCCTGTATCCGCCGATCCAGGCGGGCTCGGTGGCCGAACTGGCCAATGCCTTGCGCCTGGACCCCGGAACGCTGGAGAAAACCATCGCGGACTTCAACGCCGCGGTGCAACCGGGCACCTTCGACCACCGGGTTCTGGACAATTGCTCCACTGCCGGCCTGCATCCTCCCAAGACGCATTGGGCCAGAAAACTCGACGCCCCTCCCTTTTTCGCCTACCCGCTGCGGCCGGGCATTACCTTCACGTACCTGGCTCTAGCCATCGACGAGCGCGCCCGGGTCCTGATGCAGGACGGCCAGCCGGTCGGCAATCTGTTTGCGGCGGGCGAGATCATGGCGGGCAACATCCTGCGCCGGGGCTATCTGGCGGGGCTGGGCATGGCCATAGGCACGGTCTTTGGCCGCATCGCCGGAGAGGAGGCGGCGCGTTATGCTCTCGCCTGAGGCTTCCCAACAGCGGTCCCCCCTGGCGCTGCTCCAGGAAGGCGAGCGGGCCATGCGCCTCTGCAATGCCTGCCGCTACTGCGAAGGGTTTTGCGCGGTGTTCCCCGCCCTGGAGCGGCGTCTCCGCTTTGAGGAACCTGACCTGCACTACCTCGCCAATCTCTGCCATGACTGCGGCGAGTGCTACTACTCGTGCCAGTACGCCCCGCCGCATGAGTTCGCCCTGAACCTTCCCAAGACCCTGGCGGAGATCCGCCGCCAAACGTATCGCC
>DATMAF010000440.1:0-10922 GCA_035560315.1 Terriglobia bacterium
CCTGCTGGCCACGCCGCTCACGCGGGCCGAGGTGCAGCCGCGCATTCGCGATCTGGTCAACCAGATGTTCCGCGACGTGCCCTGCGGCGTGGGCCGCGAGAGCCAGTTGCGCCTCTCGCATGGCGATCTCGATCAGGTGCTGGCCACCGGCGTGCGCTGGATGGTGGAACACGGCTTCGGCACCCCCACCGACATGGAGTTCTGCGAGGAACAGGGCCAGATGCGCGGCGCCGATCCGGACATGGTCTCGAAGCGCGCCAAGGAGCGCGGCCGCCCCCAGGCCGGGAGCTTGGGGAGCGGCAACCACTTTCTGGAAGTGCAGTACGTCGAGCAGACCTTTGACGGCGTCATCGCCGAGGCGCTGGGCTTACAGGAGGGTCAGGTGGTGGTGCTGATTCATACCGGCTCGCGCGGCCTCGGCCACCAGGTCTGCACCGATTACCTGGCGCAGATGGGCGCGGCCATGAAGAAGTACAAGATCGAGTTGCCGGACCGGCAACTGGCCTGCGTGCCCATCCCCTCGCCCGAGGGGCAGAGCTATCTGGGGGCGATGCGTGCCGCCGCCAATTTCGCCTGGGCCAACCGCCAGGCCATCACCCACTTCGTGCGCGGCTCCTTCCAAAAGGTCTTCTGCGAGGGCGTGGCGCTGCGCGTGGTCTATGACGTGGCGCACAACATGGCCAAACACGAGCAGCACACCGTGAACGGCAAGCTGCGCGACGTGCTGGTGCACCGCAAAGGAGCCACGCGCGCCTTCCCGCCCGGCCACCCGGAGATCCCCGACCGCTACCGCGCCGTCGGCCAGCCGGTGCTGATCCCCGGCAGCATGGGCACGGCTTCCTGGGTGCTGGTGGGCCGGGAGCGGGCCATGCAGGAGACCTTTGGCAGCGTCTGCCACGGCGCCGGGCGCCTGCTTTCCCGCACCGCCGCCAAGCGCGGCCGCGACATCGCCCAGGTCAAGCAGCAGCTTGAGGACAAGGGCATCTACGTGCGCTCGGAGACGCGCGACGGCATTCTGGAAGAAATCCCCGAAGCGTATAAGGACGTGGACGAAGTTGTGGAGGTGGTGCGCCGCGCGGGCCTGGCCCACAAAGCCGCCCGCCTGGTTCCCCTCGGGGTCTTGAAAGGCTAACCGCAGTTCCGCGCAGGGCTGGTGGGTTCGCTCCTGCGGGTTGCGGGGCAAGCGACGGAACATGGTTGCCGGGTTGATCCGGGCATAGGTGATCGGCAGAAGCGGAACGTTGCGAGCCGCTTTCTTCGCCATCACCTTCGACGCATCAGAACGAACCAATCGCATCACGGCAGTGGCACGCCGCCGGGCCAGATTGCTTGCCCGGCCGCCGGTCTTTCCCTTAAGGCTTTTCCCGTTTGTGCGCAAAGAAGTTGCGGAGCAAGGCGGAGCACTCCGCGGCAAGAACGCCGGGCGCAACCGCAATCTGGTGGTTGAGGCGGGGGTCGCTGGCGATCTGGTAAAGAGAGCGTATTGCGCCGGCCTTGGGGTCATCGCAGCCGTACACGATACGCTCCAGCCGCGCCAGCAGCGCCGCGCCGGCGCACATGACGCAGGGCTCCACGGTTACGTAAAGGGCCGCGCCGGTCAGGCGGTAGTTCCCCAGGCGCGCCGCCGCCTGCCGCAGCGCAACCACTTCTGCGTGGGCCGTGGGATCGCGGTCGCGGATGCTGCGGTTGCCGCCCTGTCCAATGACCTCCTCCTTCCAGACCACAACCGCCCCCACGGGCACTTCGCCTTCGGCTCCGGCGCGGCGGGCTTGCTCCAGCGCCAGGCGCATGTATTCGGTCTCCCGTGAATGCATGGCGCCGAATATAGCACAGGGGGCGCGACCCGCAGCGCGCGGGCAGCAACCGCGGCAGACGCGGGGCGCCCGCGGACGGCAACAGCACGCTGGCGTCAGAGAACCGCTGCCGCCGCCTTTTCTTGCCGTCGCACGCACCCGCTTCTCCAGCCTATTGCCAAGAAAGGAGAATTTGGGGTAGTTTGGGGATGGCGGAAGGCCATTGCCAACTCGGAAGGGAACCATGAGCGCAAACGGCGGCCTGGGGGGATTGCTCAAAAAGCTGTTGCTGGTGGATTTATTCGAGGGCATGTGGCTGACATTGAAGTACGATCTGGCGATGTCGAAGCCCGGCAGGCCCCGCGAGCTTTACACCGAGCAGTATCCGAAAGAGCGTCCGCAGGTGGCGGAGCGGTATCGCGGCGCGCCGCGGCTCAACATCAACCCGGAAACCGGAGCCACCCTCTGCATCGGATGCGACCTGTGCGCCCTGGCCTGCCCCGAACACCTCATCGTGGTCACCACCGAGCGGGATGAAAAGACCCGCCGCAAGGTGCTGACCACCTTCACCTACGATACCTCCCGCTGTATGTTCTGCGGCCTGTGCGAGGATGCCTGCCCGGTGGATGCGCTGGAGCTTTCACAGGATTTTGAAATCGCCAGCTACACCCGCGAAGGGGCCATCTGGGACCGCCAGATGCTGGAAGAAGGCCCCCGCCCCACCCGCTATACCCACTAAGCCCGCCGGAGGGCCGCCCCGCGGAAAACAAGCGCGCGAGGGCGATACCACCGTGCCTCTCCGTGCGGGTCCCGCACGCATGCCGGCACGAGCCGGATGGAAGCCCGTGGGGTGGAAAGCAGCCGCTGAAGGAAGTGGGCGGTCCCGGCCTTACGGAACACCAAGAGTTGCGGAGGGATGGTAGGCGTCCGGGGCTACTTGCGCGTGATGCCGATGCCGCGCGTGGCGACGTAGTGCTTCAGCGCAAACTGATCGTCCGGTGAGACGTTCTTGAAGCGGATTCCCACGCCGGTCTCGGTGGTATAAGCCACCACCCCCTCGACGGTGATCGGAGTGGTTTGCGAATCCAGGGGCAGTTCCAGCTTCAGCTCTTCGCCCACAATATCCTTATTGGAGGCCGCCAGCAGGATTCCATATTCGCTGAACTCGCGCGCCAGCCATTTGAACTGTTTCTGGCCCCAGCGGACCAGAACCGGGAAACTCACGGAGATGCGCGGCGCGCGCCGCCGTTCGGGGGATTTGCTGGTTTCCTTCATCGGTGCTCCGCAGCGGGAGATTTTTCCCCGGCCCAACGTGCCAGGACACTGCGCGCACTATTATCGCACAACTGCCTCCCGGCAGGCACCAGATGGCCGGGGCACTGCGCGGCGGCGCCCGTCCGGCGCGCTGCGGCCGGCCGGCTGCCGCTGCCTGGAGTCTCGGAAGTGAAACCTAGGCCCCCCGTACTCTTGTAGCCGGAAGCGAAGCCCACTATTATCAAGGCGGCGATTGTGGCGCGGGTTTGAGCCAGCCAGTGATTCCGGGGAAGCGATGTCCCCGGCGCCGGGGAAAATCATGTCCAGCCAGCAGGTGGAGCCATCGGGAGGGGAGAGGCTTGCCGTGGCGGAAAGCGGCAGCGTGCCGCCGCCGTCCGGCGGTGCCCCGGCCTCCGGGAGGCATCGCCGCCGCAAGCGCCTGCGCGGGGCTCTGATGGCCGCTGCGGTCCTGGCTTCCGCCGTGCTGGCTTGGTTTCTTGCCCTAGCATCCCCCCTGCAACTGCTCGAGCTGAAGACCTATGACTTGCGGTTCGTGCTGCGCGGCAGCCAGCCGCCGCCTTCCGGCATTGTTCTGGTGCTGATCGACGCCAAAACCGAGGCGGCCTATCCCGAGCCACATATTTTCTGGCATCCGCACTATGCCGACATGCTGCGAGCCGCCGCGCTCGGCGGGGCGCGCGCCATCGGGCTGGATGTCTCCTTTGCGCTCTCGGTGGAACCCTGGGCGCCGGATTTTGACCGCCAGTTGGCGGCCGCCTTTGCGGAGGTCTCCGCCACCACGCCGGTGGTGCTGGCCTTCGACAGCACGCAGCCGGAAGCGCAGAACCTCCCCCTGTACATGCTGGCCAGCGCCATGGGCGCCATGGGCTTTGCCAACGTCACTCTCGATGCCGACGGGTTTGTTCGCCGCCAGGAACTGCTCAGCGGCGACGATACGGCCTGGGAGTCGTTTTCGGCGCGGCTGGCGGCCATGACGCTGAACGCCTCCTGGAGCCGTCCCCAGCCCGAAGCCGCCGCGCCGGCAAGCCGGCGGAATGACTCGCTGCTATTGGGAGACCGCCGGGTACCGCTGGATTCCTCCGGGTTCCTGCGAATTCATTTCTGGGGGCCGGCCGGGACGCTGCCCTCCGTCTCGATGGCGGATGCGATCGCCGCCTATCAGCGGAACGACACCGCCGCGCTGGAACGCTGGTTTCGAGACCAGGTCGTGCTGGTGGGCACGCTGGAGCCAACCGACCAGCATTCCACGCCCTTCTATCTGGCGGGACGAGGCGCTCCTGCGGAGGGCGGTGGCACTCCGGGCGAGAGGCAGGCGCTGACGCCGGGCGTTGAAATCCAGGCCAGCACGCTGGCCACCTTGCTCGAGGAGCGGTTCCTGCGCGACATCGCCCCCTTCTGGGAGATCGCCCTGGTGCTGGCGCTGGCGGTGCTGGGCTCCTGGTGCGTCGTGCGGCTGAGGTTCCCGCTCGGGCCGTTGCTGCTGGGCGGGATGGTGCTGGCGTATCTGTCTGCTACGGTGATCGCCCTGGGCCAAGGAATCGTTTTGCCAGCGGTGGCGCCGGCGCTTGCCGCCATCCTTTCGGGCTTTGCCAGCTATGGAGCGCAGGCCCTCACCGAAGGGCGCCAGAAGCGGCTGCTGCAAGAGCTGTTTGGGCGCTACGTCTCTCCCGATGTCGCCAAGGAACTGCTGGAATACGGAGAAGTGCCGCTGGGGGGAACGCGCCAGCCAGTGACGGTCATCTTCACCGACCTGCGCAATTACACCAGCTATTGCCAGGCTCACGATGCCCAGCAAGTGGTCGAAGAGTTAAACGAGTATTTCAAGGAGATGGCGGCGGAGATCAAGGCCCACGGCGGCATGATCAACAAGTTCATCGGGGATGGCATTATGGCCCTGTTCGGAGCGCCGGTGCCGCATCCGGACGATGCCTTTCGCGCGGTCTGCTGCGGGGTCCGGATGGTGGAACGGAACGAGGAATTCAACCGCCGCCGCGCGGCGCGGGGTTTGGAGCCGCTGGTGATTGGCGTCGGCATTCACACCGGGCCGGCCGTGGTGGGAAACATCGGGGCGCCGGAGAAAATGGAGTACACCGCCATCGGATCGGCCGTGAACGTGGCCTCCCGGATTGAGGGGGAAAACAAGACCTTCCACACCCGCCTGCTCATCAGTGAGGACACTTACCGGGAGGTGGCCGGCCGCGTGGTTGCCGAGGAAGCCGGTTCGGCCCGTATGAAAGGAATTGACAAACCGATGGTTCTCTACAAGGTGGTTGCGATAAGATAGGAGGAACTTATGACTGGAAAACTCATCGGGTTAATGCTGCTCGCAGTTCCCCTGCTGAAGGCCGCTGAACCGGTGGGTCTGCTCTCGCTGGTCTCCGGCGACGTGCAGCTCATCCGCGCCGGAGAAAGCGCGCCGGTAGCGGCACGGACCGCGGATTTGATTGGACCAGGCGACCGGCTGCTGACCGGAGCCAATTCGGAGGCGACCTTCCTGTTCTGTCCCGAATCGCGCTCCGCCAAACTGAAGGCGCAGGGCGAAGTGCAGTTTGACGCCGCCTCGCTGACGCTCAAGAAGGGCAGCTTGGCGGAGGAACGCAAAGTGCCCACCTGCCGCCTGCCCGCCAGCCTGGTGCTCGCCGCCGCCAGCCGGATGCGGGCGGGAAACCTGCGCTTGCGGGGAACGGCGTTTGTGCTGCGCGCCCCGGCCAACACGGTGGTTACCACCCTGACGCCAGAGTTTCGGTGGGACCCGGTTGAAAACGCCACCTCCTACGAGATCAAGCTGGAGGACCGCGAGGAGCGCGTCCTTTGGAAAGCGGAGGTCCCCGCAACGCGCATCACTTACCCCGCGGACGCTGCCCCGCTGGCGTGGGGCCAGCGCTACCGCTGGCGCGTTACGGCCAAAGCGAACGGAGAAGCCATCGAAGACGCCGGGACCAATTTTCAGGTCATGCCCAGCGACCAGGCCGAAAAAATCCGCAGCGCCGTCGCGGAGTTGGAGAAGCAACGGATAGCGGACCCCTCTGACAACGGCGTGCTGTTCTTGCAGGCCTTCCTGTACGAGGACAACGGAATGCTGGACGAAGCCGTGCGCGCGTACAGCGACATGGCCCAGCGCATGGGACCGCAGGAGTGGGTGCAAAGCCGCATCAATGACCTGATGGGCAAGCTGGGGTGGGATCGCCTGGAGTCCGGCCGGCCGCAGTAGCTTCTGGGTTTCCGGAATCGGCCAAGGGAACAGCCGCGACGCCGCTGCGTGCCCTTTGTCTCCCTCCCCATGCCGCGCAGGGCATCTCGACGCCCTTTGCGGGAATCCAACTCATTGGTAGCGCACCGTTGGGCCGCTCCGCGGAAGGCACCCCCGCCGGGTGTTGCCTTGTTCCGCATATCCGGCTGTGCCAGAATAACGCCATGAAAATTTCCCACGGTGCCCGGTGGTTGCTGGCCATTGCGATTGCCGGGAGGCTGCTGGTCACCTCGCCGGCAAGAGCGCAAGCTCCCACAGCCAATCCGCCGAACAACCCTCGGCAAGCCAGCCCCAGCGCGGCGGAGACGACTCCCCCGGCGCCTGGCAGAAACCCTGGCGAAGATCCCGCGGCTGCCTCCGGCGATCTCCAGGAACCGATTTTCCGGGCGCAAATCGAGGAAGTCACCGTCCCCGTCACGGTAACCGATTCCGATGGCGAATTTGTCCTCGATCTGAATCCGGGCGATTTCCGGCTACTGGACAACGGCGAGCCGCAGAAAATCGAGAGCTTTGAATTGAGCTGGGAGCCGGTCTCCATGGTGATTGTGGCGGAAACCAGCTCGCGGGTGGAGAAACAGCTTGCCGACATCGAGCGCACGGGAATTCTTTTTACGCAGCTCATCATGGGCGAGAGCGGAGAGGCCGCGGTGATCGCCTTCGATACGGAAATCCGGCTGGTCCAGGGGTTCACCGACAATCCCGACCTGATTGAGAAGGCGTTAAAAAACCTGAAACCCGGCGGCGAAGACGTGCGGTTGAGCGACGCCCTGATGCGCGCCCTGTACCTGTTGCAGAGCCGCCCCAAAGAACGCCGCAAGATCATCGTGGCCATCTCGGAAGCCCGCGACCACGGCAGCGCCAACACGCCGGGCTTCGTGCTGCGAGGCGCCCAGTTGCTGGGAATCAGCATCTACACCATCGGGTTGAGCACGGCCTCCGGCATGTTGAGCCGGGCGGAAATGCAAGGCCCCTCCTCGCCCTTCCCGCCGGGGGTGGTGGCGCGTCCCACGCCTTCCAACACGGTGCCGGTTCCCTCCACGCAGGCCCCGGTGGGCGCGGCCAATCTCGATATGCTCCCGATTATCGAGGAACTGGTTTCCTATACCAAGCAATTGCTGCTGAACCGCAACCCGCTGAGCTTTTACGCCCAGGGCACCGGGGCGATGGAATTTTCGGGGGGGAGCGGCGACGTGGAGCAGGCCCTGAGCCGCATCGGACGCGAGGTGCGCAGCCAGTACCTGCTGACGTACCGGCCCAATAATCTCCGCCAGCCGCAGTTCCATCACATCACCGTGACGGTCGCGCGGCCCGGCCTGCGCGTGCGCACCCGCCCGGGCTACATGTACGGCGGACCCGCCGACGGCTCCTCGCCCGCAACCACCACGCAGACAGCGCCGCCAGCCAGCGCCCCATAGCCTGCGCCGCCGCATCCATTGGACACCGAATCAGCCGAGCGCCTCCACCACCGCGTCATGCAGCGCGGGGCGAAACTGCCGGATGGCTTCATTGGCGCGGCTCGGATGAATGCGATTGGTCAGCAGGATCACGAACAGCCGCTTCTCTGGATCGATCCAGAGCGAGGTTCCCGTGAAGCCCAAATGGCCGTAGGAGGCGGGGGAAAAATAGCGGCCGGAAGAAGAAGGTTCACTGGGCTTGTCCCAGCCCAGAGCCCGCGGCACGCCTTGCTGCGCCGGGCAAGGGAGCAGGAACTCCCGAATGGTTTCGGATCGAATCAAAGTTCTTCCAGCCATCTGCCCCTCCTCCAGCATCATCCGGCTGAAAGCCGCCAAGTCTCCGGCGGCGCTGAACAGCCCGGCGTGACCGGCCACTCCGCCCATCACCCAGGCGTTTTCGTCCTGCACCTCTCCCCAGATCAACCGCTTCCGAAAGGCCTCGTCCTGCTCGGTGGGGGCAATGCGCGGCCGCCACTCGGCAGGAGGGTTAAAGCCAGTCGAGCTCATGGCCAGCGGCTCGAAGATCTCCCGGCGGCAGAAGGTGTCGAGCGGTTCCCTGGCGATTCGTTCCAGAATTTCTCCCAACAGGATGAATCCGATGTCGCTGTACATGGTTTTCCGGCCGGGCGGCTCCTCCAGCGGGACAGCTACCGCTTCGTCGATGAGGTGGGACTTTTTTCTCGCCCGCAAGAAGAACCGGTCATAGGCCGGCAAACCGGAGGTATGCGCCAGCAGATGCCGCACCGTTACCTCCTGCCGGGCGGACCAGAACGGCCCGGCGGCCTCCGCAAAGGGTGGGAGGAATTCCGGAAGATATCTTCCCACCGGCCGGTCGAGCTCGAGCCGCCCGCGATCCTTCAAAATCATCGCCATCGTCGTCGTGGCAACGACTTTGGTGAGAGAGGCCAGGTCATAGATGGTGTCTGCCGCAACCGGGGCAGCATCCTCCGCATAGGAGAGTCTTCCCGCCGGCAAGAGCGCCAGGCTGCGGCGGTATCCCACCGCCAGCGCCGCACCGGGAAACACGCGGTTCGCCACACCGTTCTGCAACAATTCCGCAACGGGAGCCAGCCGGGATAGCTCCAGTGGCTCAAAAGTAAACATGGGCCGACTGTACCGCTGCGGGCTGCGGGGAAGCAAGTGCAACGGCAGAAGAGTTCGGGGAAAACGGCTGACTGCGGGAAATTTCCCAAAGAGGGAATTTTTCTTGGCTATTTGACAATCGGCGTTGTTTTGCCGTCATTTTTCATGAGGTTCCAGACGGGCCTTGAGTTGCACTAGACAAGTTGAAACGAAACAGGCTGGGAGGTGGAGGATCTCGTTTGCTTCCTGGCACTGATGAGGAGGGGAAAGCAAAAGAACGGCGATGCCCACAGTCCTTCTCCGGGATGACCTTCGCTTCCAACAAAAAAGGAGGGTAGAACCATGGCAGAACCCGCGAAAGCAATAGAGCCCGCCAAGAAGTCCGTGGAACCGTCCCCGCTGCGGCTAGTCCCGGCCAGCGAATTGTTCAATCGCGTGGAACGGCTCTACGACCAGATCGCAAAGCGGGCCTTCGAGATTTTTGAGCGCGACGGCCGTATCTTTGGCCGGGACTGGGAACACTGGTTCAAAGCGGAATCGGAACTGCTGCACCCGGCACCACTGGACATCACCGAATCCGAGACGGAACTGGAGGTGCGCGCGGAGGTTCCCGGCTTTGCGCCGAATGAGCTGGAAATCAGCCTGGAAGGGAACCGCCTGACCATTGCCGGCAAGCGCGAGTCCCGGAAAGAAAGCAAAGAAAAAAAGGTGGTCTATCAGGAGTGCCGCTCCGACCAGGTGCTGCGGGTGGTGGAGCTGCCGGCGGCGGTGGACGCCAGCAAGGCAGAAGCCCGGCTGCATGATGGGGTGCTGGAGTTAAAGCTGCCGAAGGCGGCCCCAGCGCGGAAGATCGCGATCTCCGCAAAGGCCTCCTGAGCCGGCGTGGCGCCGAACGCGACGGAAGGGTGAACTGTTCCCGCGAGGCGGGGAATGCCCTGCGCCCGCGGGACGTATGGAAAGCGAGGGAGCAATGAAAGGGAAACCCACATGGAAGCCGCGCGGGTTGCGCGCCCAGCACTGGCGCGATGCCGCCCAGTCCCGCGGGCCGGCCGGGGTGGTCCCGGTCCCGCCGCGGGAAAAGAAAGCGGCTGTCAGAAAGCCTGGGCCGAGAAAGTCCGGGACCGCGCCTTCCTTCCCCGCTCAGTAACCGAAACGCAGAAGGGCGGTCAGCGGCGCAGATGCTGGCGCACGCTGACCACCACAATGCGCGGCTGGAACATCAGCGCCGCCTTCAAAAAAAGGCTGGTCTGGTTGTGCAGGAACTGGTGCCACCAGCGCTTGGGGACGAACTCCGGGATGACCACCGTCACGACGTCGCCGTCGCGCCAGGACTCCAGTTCATGGATGAATTGCAGCAAGGGGCCGTGGATGGCGCGGTAGGGAGAATCCAGGATCACCAGCGGCACATCCGGCGCCCACTCCTCCCATTGCTGTTCCAGTTTATCCGGGTCGGCCTGATTTACGTTCACGGAGACGGCGATGACGTCGTCCGCAATCGAGCGCGCATACTCGACGGCGGCTAGCACCACGCGATTCACGCCAGCCACCGGCACCACGGCGGTGTGCCGCAGGTCGCGGGGTTTTTCATAGGCGGTGAGCGACAGCTCCCGGGCCACATCAAAATAGTGCCGCCGCAACCGGTAACAGATCCACACCAGCAGCGGAATTGTCACCAGGATGATCCAGGCGCCCTCCAGAAACTTGACGTAGGCCACCACCAGAAGCACCAGCAAGGTGGTGGCGGCTCCCAACGCGTTGACGCCGATGCGCAGCCAGCGCCAGCTTCGATCCGCCGAGCGGAGCCAGTGTTTCACCATGCCCGCTTGCGACAGGGTAAAGGCGATAAAGACGCCCACCATGTACAGCGGGATTAACAGGTGCACGTCCGCCTGAAACGCCACCACCAGAAGCACCGCCCCGGCGGCCAGCACCAGCATGCCGTTGGAGAACACCAGCCGGTCGCCAAGATTCGACAACTGCCGGGGCAGGAAGCGGTCCCGCGCCATCACCGAGGCGAGGCGGGGGAAGTCCGCGAGGCTGGTATTGGCCGCCAGCACCAGGATGGCC
>DATMAF010000441.1:0-7108 GCA_035560315.1 Terriglobia bacterium
CCACAGCAACTCTTCGCCGGCGGAGGCCGGTTCCCACTGGCACATCTCGCCATCCAGCCCCGGCGGCAGCGGCTCGACCGCCACCAACTGCGGCGCGCCGGTGGGCCGGCGGGAAGCCCCGGCGGAGGCGGCCCGCAAACCGTTCGGGTCGGCTTGCGTCATGGCCATGACGACCAGCACCGCCGCCAGCGCCAGACCACCGAAAATACCCGCCCGAACAGCGGGGGAAAGCACAAATCGTGAGCGTTTGTTGGGGACCATAGCGTCCACCTCCCGCAGAATTCTTCCTCTTCAGTTCCCCGCCACCAGCAGCTTGCCCCCAGCGGATTGTTTCAAGCTTCCGCCCGTCTGTCCAGCAGAACCGCGTGCCAGGCGGAGACCACCGGAGGCGGTATCCGGCGGTCTCGGGAGCGCGAGGTCTGCACTCGTTTCAGAACGTGTACTTCAGGCCGAACTGGATCTGCCGCGCCGGGTTGCTGCTTTCAATCCGGCCCGCGGTCGGGTTGGCCACCGCGTCGTCATCAAACACTTCCATATTGCCGGAGGGAAGCCGGAAATTGGGCCGGTTGAAGAAATTATAGGCCTCAAACCGGAACTGAAGCTGTGAACCCTCCGTGATCCGGAAGTTCTTTCCCAGCGTGAAGTCCACCGTCGCCAGGCCGGGCAAACGCAAGGTGTTCCTGCCCAGGTTACCGAAGGTCAACACGGAGGGCGGCTCGACAAATACGCATGGATCGTACCACAACTCCGGCGTACCCAACTCGGCTCCCGGCCGAGCGGCGGCAAAGCCGGCACACCCGGCGGTGGTTCCTTCGGTAGGGTTGTTGCTGGCTCCCGGCAACAGGTCGGGGACTTCGTCCGCAATGCCCATATTGCCCAGGGCCGTGCGGCCGCCGCGACTGACCGTAAAGGGGAAGCCGCTGCGCAACGTCAGGATGCCGCCCACTTCCCAGCCGCCCAGGATCCCCTCGGCGATTCCGCCCAGGCCGCTACCGAAACGGCGGCCCTGGCCAACGGGCAGTTCATAGGTTCCGCTGAACGTGAACACATTCTTGGCGTCAAACGCGGAAAGGCCCTTGTAGAGAGTCCGGTCGGGATAGTAGCTGGTCTGGACGCCGGTGTCGGTGTCGCTGGCCGTCTGGCTGCCGGAAATCTCGTCGAGGTTCTTGGCAAAGGTGTAGGAGGCGGAAAACTGCACCCCTTGCGACAGGCGCTTGGTGGCGTTGACTTGCAGCGCGTTGTACCAGGAATTGGCCATCGGATGGCGGTACCGCATGCGGTCGAAATTCAGGTTGGGCCGACACCGCGAGCCGCGGCAGACCGGACTGGAGGGAAAGACCAGGCGTCCGTTGATCTCCTGGCCGACTTGCGTGTTGACATCGGAGATGGAAGCCAAGCGCACTCCGCGCGAGCCCGCAAAGCCCACCTTGACCAGAAAATCGGCGCCCAACTGCTTCTCGACGTTCACGTTGTACTGCATCACGTAGGGATCGGAGAATTTCTCCGGAAGCCAGTTTGGAACCGGCGCGGCGATGTTGCAGCGGGAATCAACCGGAGTGATGGGATTGTCCTGCGAGCAGATGGAAAACATGTTCGGGAACTGAATGGCCGAACCGCGGCCCTCCACTTCGATCAGGAAGGGCGGCATGCGAAACGCGGTGGTGCGTATCCAGGTCTGGTCCAGGTGCGAGAAGAACAGCCCGAACCCGGAGCGGACCGCCATTCTCCCGTCGCCAAACACATCCCATGCCAGACCGATGCGGGGGGCAAAATCCTTGAGCGAGGGGTTCTGCACCCAGGGGTTGCCGGTGGTGATGTCATTCTGCGTGGCCCGCCAGAAAAACGCCAGATCGCCGTTAAAATTGCCGACCCGTCCCCATTTTTCGTGCGGGACGGTCATGATCTCATACCGCAGGCCGGGCGTTAAGGTCAACCGGGGCGTCAGCCGCAGCTCGTCTTGGAAGTAGAGGCCGAGAACGTTCTGCTTGATGCTGCGGTAGGGATCATCGCAGCAGTCAAACACCGAACCGCGGAAGCGGTTGACCACCACCCGGTAAAAATTCCGCACATTGCTGAAGGAGTAATTGCCCGCGTCGCGCGCCGGCTGGAAGGCGTTGAAGTTGATGCGGATCCACATGACCCCGAACTTAAAGACATTGCGGCCTTTGTTGTAGACGAAGTCGGAAGCCAGTTGATAGGAGGTGATCTTCCGGGAATCGCCGCTCTCGCCCACGCCAATGCCCGTGATGCCGCTGCCGGTCGACAGCGAACCCAGATACGGAAAGACCGGATTGAAACGCAGATTCAGCGGAATTTCGCGGCGGTTTTCGGGTTCTTCGAAGGGAGCCGTGCGGGTGAATCCAGCCCGCACCATGCCGAGGAAATTGGGCGAAAAGATGTGTTTGTCTTCGACCGTAACGTACTGGTTGCGGCCCGTGAAGATCATTCCGCCCTCGCCCGGAAACGGATCCAGGGTATGGCGTTCCGAGTCATTGAACGTGTAGCGGACATAGGCCTGGTCGCTTTCCGAGAAGGAGTGGTCGATGCGGCCCTGGAGGTAATCCTCATCCGTCGGCACCGGGTTATTGCCGATAAAATCTCCCGTGCCGTCGGCATGCAGGGCGCCATTGGGGCGGGGCCAAAACGCCAAATACGGCTGGACCCGGGGATCGATGGGCTGCTCATTGATGCCATCCCCGTTCAGGTCCCCGGCGCGGAGGGCGTCGCCAAAGGTGGTGGAGACCCGGGTGCTGTCCTGGCGCTCGCGGTATCCCTCATAGTTGAAGAAGAAGAACGTCTTGTCGCGCCGGATGGGGCCGCCCAGCGAGCCCCCAAACTGATTGCGCTTGAACTCCGGTTTTTCTCCGGCAAAGGCGTTGTCTTCCCACTGCGCCGCGTCCAGGTTGTCGTTGCGCAGGTATTCAAACAGGCTTCCGTGAAACGTATTGCCGCCGCTCTTGGTCGAGATGTTGAAGATGCCGCCCGCGCCCCGGCCGTACTCGGCGCTGTAGGCGTTGCTGTCCACCTTGAACTCGCGCACGGACTCCGAACCCAGGAAATTGCCCGAGACGCCCGTGGGGGTTTTGGAGGCGAAGGACTCGATCGCGATGCCGTCCATGTAAAAGACATTGGCGGTGGCCCGCGCGCCGGACACCACCAGCAGCTTGCCCTGGCCGTCGGTGCTGGCCTCGTTGTAATTCACCACTCCGGTCTGCAAGGTGACCAGTTGCGCCAGGTCACGGCCATTGAGCGGCAGTTCGCTGATCTCGGAACTTTCGATGGTGTCGCCGATGGTCCCCCCGACCGTGCTCACCAACGGGGCCTCGGCGGTTACCTCCACGGACTGCGCGATGGAGCCGACTTGCAAATCGAAATTGACCGCCGCTTGCCGTCCGACGGTAATTTCGATGCCGCTGCGAACCATCGTCTGAAAGCCGGTTAAGGAAGCGGTGACGCGATACCGGCCGGGATTCAGCGAGGGGGCCACGTAGCGGCCCATGGCATCCGTGGGCACAGTGCGCGAAACCCCGGTCTCCTCGTTCACCACGGTTACACTGGCTCCCGGGAGCACCGCCCCGGTGGTGTCTTTCACCGTGCCATAGATGCTGCCGGTGGTGATTTGCGCCGCAAGCATTCCGGCGCCGGAAATGATCAACAAGAACAATAGTCTGGCGATTCGGTATGGCATCACATCCCTCCCCTGAGGACGTTTCGGTTCCCATGACCTGGGTCTACTTGTGCTCCATTATCGTGATCCGCAAAGGGTTGTCAAGCCGAAATCCCCGCGCCGATCTTGCTTGATCCGGCTGCAGGATTCCTCTAGAATCTGGAGAACACCTCGAGCCAGTTCTGGCGGTGGAGAGGAGACCTTCCCCTGGAGGATTCAATGTTTCGGAGAGATAGCAGCGCCGGCGCGGCCAGACCGGCGAAAAAGAGAATCGTAGTGGGAGCCTTAGCGATTCTGGCAGCGGCCGGGAGCATCGTGCTCTCCGGTGGCCGCTACGCGCCGGGAACGCGGACGTTTGGAACCGACCGGTTGGTGGCCTGGAAGTCGCTTCCGGAAATGAGCGGCCCATGGTGTGAAATCCTGCCCGCCCGCGCCACCCAAAACCTGATGGCCGCCCTGCAACAGGGCGCTGGTTCTGGCGCCGCCGACGCGCGGCCAACGGGGCAAGCGCCGCCCTTCCCGAGCGAAGCGGTCCGCGAAGCGGTGGCCAAGCGGCCCCCGATCGCTACGCTGAAGGACACCAACGCGGGCTTCGCCGGCATCGCTGTGGACCCTATCCGCAACGAAGTGGTGATGGCGGATGAGAACATGTTTTCGATTCACGTCTACGACCGGCTGGAGAACACCCCGCCGACGGCCAAAATGAGCGAGCCGAAGCGGATGATCTCGGGCGAGAATACCTATCTGGAGTTCGCCTGCGGCGTTTATGTGGACCCGGCCACGGGGGAAATCTACGCCATCAACAATGACACCCTGAACTGGATGCCGGTCTTCTCGCGCGACGCCAAGGGCGACGCCCACCCGGTTCGCAAGCTGGCCACGCCGCACACCACCTTCGGCATCGTCGCCGATGAGCAAGAGCAAGTCCTGTTCATGACCATCCAGGACGACCAGGCGGTGGTGGTATTCAAGAAGGACGCCAAGGATGAGGATCCCGCCGTCCGCACCATCCAGGGACCCAGCACCAAGATGGCCGACCCGCACGGCATTGCGCTCGACACCAAGCGCGGCGAGCTGTGGGTCTCCAACTGGGGCACCGCCAACAGCCGTGTTATGGACGATCCGCAGCGGGCCAGACGCAATCTGCCGGTCGGCCGCAACCGGAACATCCCGTCCTCGGGACGGATCGAGCCGCCCTCGCTCACTGTGTATCCGAAAGGAGCCAAGGGCGACGTCGCTCCCCTGCGTATGATCGTGGGCCCCAAAGCCAAGCTGGACTGGCCGACCTCGCTGGCGGTTCATTCCGGCCGCGGGGAGCTGTTTGTGGCCAACGATACCGGCAACAACATCCTGGTTTTCGACGTGATGGCCAACGGCGACGTGGCTCCCAAGCGGATCATTGAAGGCCCCAAAACGTTGATCAAGAACCCCACCGGCGTGGCGGTGGATGAGAAGAACAATGAGCTGTGGGTCGCTAACTTCGGCAACCACTCCGCCACCGTCTATGACATTGACGCGAACGGCAACATCGAGCCCAAGCGGATCATTCGCAGCACCACCCTGGACGTTCCGGCGCCGATGATCGGCAACCCGCACACCATGGCCTTTGACACCAAGCGCAACGAAATTCTGGTGGCCAACTGCGTGGCCCACCCGCAGGTGGTTGCCTTCGAGCGCACCGCCAACGGGGTTCCACGTCCGACCCGCTCGATCGCCGGGCAGAACACGCTCATCGCGCGCACCATCCACGACATGGCCTATGACCCCATCCATGACGAGATCGTCGTGCCGCAATTCTTTGCCTTTGCGATCCTCACCTTTGACGGCGGCGCCAACGGCAACGTGCCGCCCAAGCGCAAGATCTTCGGTCCCAGCACCGGCATCCGCAACCCGGACGCGGTGTCGCTGGATCCGGTCAACGGCGAGATCTATGTTCCGCAGGACAACAACAAGCTGTTGGTCTTCAAACGCGAGGTCAACGGCGATGCGGCTCCCATCCGTATCCTGGATACCGGCGACGGAGACCCGAACCGCGTGGTGATCGATCCGGTGCACAACCTGCTGATTGTTTCCGGCGGGCCGCGCCTGCGCATCTGGGATCGCACCGCCAGCGGCAAAGTCCCGCCCAAGGCGGTCATTCGGATCCCACAGGGGCCGTACAACCCTCCCCGAGCCTCGGGCACGCAGGGAGGAGGCGGCTCTACGCAGACCGCTCTGATGGCGGTGAATCCCGACCGGGGTCTGGTGTTCGTGAATGTCCGCGTGGGAGGCCGCTTCCGCCTGGAGGACTACGTCGGTGTCTGGAGCGTCTTTGACAACGGCGAAGTTCCCCCGCGCTATACCATCGGCGGTCCCAATCACCTGCTGAAGGATGTCCGCGGCATCGCCTTGGACCCGGTGTCCAAGGTGGTTTACATCTCCGACAAGACGCACAACGCCATCTTCGGCTTCAGCGTCCCGGAAACCTTCTAACGCCTCGAAGAGCGAGAGCCGGCGCGAGAGCAAAGAGTTGCCTTTCGCCCGGCTCCCTTTGTTTTCGGGCAAAATGGTTCTGGCAATTGGGGTCCGTTCCGGTCGTTTCCGGCTGGGCTGCGGTTACGGGCTGGGCGCCGCTGACGGCTCCGGGGAGCGCAGCTCTGCCACCGCCGCGCGGATGGCTTCGGATTCCCTGGCCAGTTGCCGGCGCGTAGCATCCGGGTTGCGGTAATCAACGATCAAACCGGCCCGATCCGCCGCTTCGTACACTGCGGAGTCCTGCATAACCTGCGACAGCGCGGCGGCTAGGCGGTCGGAGATCTCCTTGGAAGTCCCGGCCTTGACGAACAACCCCATCCAGACGCCGAGCTCAAAATCGGAGTATCCCTTCTCATAGAGGGTGGGAACGTCTGGGTAGGCAGAAAGCCGGTCCGCAGAGGTCAGCAACAGCGGGCGGAGCGCGCCGCTTGCCAGGTGCGGCAGCAGGATGGCAAGCGATGCCGCGGCGATCGCAATTTGCTCTTGCCGCAGGGTTTCTATCACCTCTCTGCTTCCCCCTAGCGGGACCGGCTCTACCGGCAGTTGCGCGGCGTGCTGGAGCTGCCACAGAACGAAATGGGAGGCGGTGGCTTCGCCCTCGGTGCCAAACCGCGCCTTTCCCGGATTCTTCCTGGCAAACTCGATGAATTGCTCGATGCTCTTCCAAGCGCTGGCGGCCGGCACAGCCACCGCGGTCCAATCGGAAAGGTAGCCGCCCAGCGGGGTGAAATCCGCCGGAGAGAAGCCGGGATTCGAGACCGTCGCCGGCAGGATGGTCAGCACGCTATTGGCGGCAGCCAGAACGCGGTATCCGTCCGCCGGGGCCCTGGCGACCTCCGCCGCGCCAACGGCGCCGCCCCCGCCGGGCCGGTTGATCACGGCGACGGGAACGCCCAGCAGTTGCTCGAGCTTTGGCTGGATGAGGCG
>DATMAF010000442.1:0-2187 GCA_035560315.1 Terriglobia bacterium
CGAGATTGCCTGCGCTCAAGCGTCCGTTGTTGCACGTCGCGCATTGCTCCCTGGCGAGCTCACACCCGCATGCAACCAGTGGCGAACCGACGCCGCCGTGGACGTGTGGTCCACCACAGGAACGATGACGAGTCGTCATGCCGCCTTCAGGTGGCCGGCCACTAGTACCGTGTGGCGTAAATGCGCCAAGGGTAGTTCACGGCCTTTAGGCCGTCATACTCAGGCGCGCGCTAGCGCCACAGTTACGCGTGAGCGTACTAGTCGCACCCTTCCACCGGACGCGATGCGGCGCGCCGTCTTGTCTTAATAGGACAACGCGCCGTGGCACGCCGAGCCTTGCCCTGAGCGGAGCGAAGGAGCGGCGAAGCATCTCTACCCGCTGCGGAAGAGACCCTTCCCCTTCGCTGCACTCAGAGCTACGGCTGCGCTCCGGGTGACCGCTGCCGTGCTCGCGTTCCAGCGCCCGCGGTTGCCACAGGCTCATTGTACTCCTGACCCTGCGCGAGGTATTATAGACGATGTGCGAGTAAGCACCAAACTGAGCAGACGATATCATAGAGAGGGCGTGGTGGGAAACGAGGCGATCTCTTTCTCGTTGGGCGCACCATCGAACATTGTGCCTCTGTTCTGATGCTGTGTCTATCAGGATTGCATCTCTTCTGCCCGCCCTGCCTTGGATGCATCCATCTAAGAGGCTGTCTGAAACGCCGCACCGCGGGGGTGGGGGCCTGCGGCCACCACAAGCATACATTTCGCCGCATCAGCGGCTGTGCAACCGCTGATGCGGTAAAAAACCCACCCCTCTGCGCATGTTGTGCTATAGTTACCCTATGCGGTAATAGGAGGTATCTATGACCACGGCCCCACCAACCTATCGCGATCAAGTCCTGGCAGAACTCGATGCGCTGCCGGAGGAATATCTCCCATTTCTCCTGCAACTGGTCCGCACCTTTCGGGAAAGTCTCACCTTGAAACCGGCTGCGGCCAGTTTCCGCCAGGGCTGGCAGGAAGCCCGACAGGGGATCACGTATCCGTTGGCGACCTTATGGGATGACATCGATGCCGACTGATCCCGAACAGTCGCAACCCGTCGCGGTGGTCTTTACGGCGGAATGCAACAATCCGTTCAATCCGTTGCAGTCTCGCGGCTGAGCGCCGACCGATACGCCGTTTCGATCCGGTCGGCGACGGCGGGCCAGGCGAACTGCGCCGCCCAGGCCGGCGCAGCCGCCGCCATCGCCCGGCGCCGCGCCGGGTCCTCGAGCAGCTCCCGCACTGCTGCGGCCAGCGCCTGCGGATCGCGCGGCGGCACCAGCAGGCCGGTGCGCCCCTCGTCGACGACTTCGGGGAAGCCGCCGAAGCGCGAGGCCACCACCGGCAGCCCGCAGGCCTGTGCCTCCACCAACCCGATGCCGAAGGTCTCACTGGCGAAGCTGGTGGCCAGCAGCAGGTCGGCCGCGGCGTAGAGCCGCGGCAGCTCGGCGCGCGGCAGCGGCCCCAGGAAGCGCACCCGCGCGGCCAGCCCCAACTCGGCGGCCAGCCGCTCCAGCGCCCGCCGCTCCTCGCCGTCGCCGGCGATCGCCAGCACCGCGCCCGGGATCTCCGCCAGCGCCCGCAGCGCCGTGTCCACCCCCTTCCAGGGCTGCAGCCGGCCTACCCAGAGCAGGACTGAGACCCGAGACCCGAGACCCGGAATCCCGTCTCCCGTCTCCTGTCTCCCATCTCCTGTCTCCTGTCCCCCACCCGCGAGGAGCGCACGGCGCAGCGCCTCGTCGCGCGGCTGCGGGCAGAAGAGCGCGGTGTCGATCCCGTTGAACACCACCGTGGGGGTGAAACCGTAGCGTGCCGCGACGGTGCGGGCGTTGAAGCGACTGCAGGAGACCGCGCCGTCTACCCGGCGGGCCAGCAGGCGGTCGCCGCGATAGAAGTCCTCGCCGTGGCAGCCGAGGATCACGCGCGCCCCGCCCAGGCGGCGGGCCAGCAGCGCCGGGCCGATATCGTAGGGCTTCTGCAGGTGGATGATATCGTAGCCGCCGCGCGCCAGCTCGGGCAGCGCCGCAGCGGCCAGCGTCAGGCGCTCGAGCAGCTTGGCCTCGGCGTAGGCCCGGCGCAGCGGCGGCAGACCCTGGAAGAAGCCCCGGCTGACGAACGGGAAGGTCAGCACGCGCACGCCCGGCGCCGGCTCGC
>DATMAF010000443.1:0-4323 GCA_035560315.1 Terriglobia bacterium
GCCCGACCAGGAACCGGGTCCCGCCGGCATCGGCCGCCAGCAGTCTGGAGCCGGCTGCCGCACGCACCTGCGCGAAGCCTTGGTCCGTGTACAGAAATGCTACCGTTCCACCCTGGCCCAGGACGAATTTGTGGTTTCCCGAAGAAACCAGGTTGACATTGGCAGGGACCGCGAATCCGGCGTTGGTGATGGGCTGGGTGGTTCTGGCCACCAGGTCGATTCGCTGCAAACCCACATTGGTGCTGAGCAGAGCCGTGCCATTGGACAGGGCGGCCACGGAAAACGGCCTTTCCGGAGTCTGCACCGAGCGCGCCGTGACGGGAATGGTGCCCGTCGCCGCTAGCGCTTCGCGGTCGATGACCGACAGGGAGGTGCTCTCGGTGTTGCAAACCAGCAGCAAGGTGCTGTCCGGCACCAATTCCAGAGCGCCGGGCTTCACGCCCACTGTGATCGGCGTCAGCAGTTGCATCTGTTCGGTGGAGAAAACCTCCACCCGGTTTTGCGTGGAATTGGAGATGAACAGCAGCTTGCGAGCGGCGTCGTAGGCCATCCCTTTTGGCTCGCCGATGATCGGGATCACCGTTCCCACCGTGGCCGCTTGCCCGGCCAGGGCAAACACCACAGAAAAAAGGATCATTCCAAACCACGTCCTTGCCGCCATTGCCTGCCCACCGCCGGCCGCTCTACGGAAACAATGCATGAGTTCGCTCGCCTATCAAAATGTTTGGGGGATGCTGGATGCGGAGCTTTATTATACGACAGCCGCTCTGGCCCTGCTACTGGCCCGCAGCGACGGCGTCCGGCGGCTGGCGGGGCGGTTCAAGGGGAGGTACTCCGCAAAGGCGCAGCGCCTTGCCCGCCACGCTCCGGCAACGGTACTATGGAGCAGTGCGATCCCCCTCTTACAGCAACCGGGGAACGGCCACAGGTGCTGTTCTCGAGATAATGAGGTGACGGCAAGGTGCCTTCGTATTTCTGCGCCGAGCCGCAGCAGCGCGCGGGGGCGCGGGCGGCAAGTGTTCAGTCGTTGTTGATCGCCGCAATGCTGCTTGCGGCAGGGAGTCCTTCCTGGAGCCAGGTTTCGGTGCAATCCAATCCGCCGGCGGTGCTGGCGGAATCCGCTCTGTCGGTCACGCTCACCGCGCAGGTGGTGGGAACGCTCCCGGGCGAATCCACCGCCGTGCGATGGACGCGAAACGATGTCCAGGTTTCCACCAGCAGCACGGTCGGCGTCAGCCCATCCGATGGAACGCCGGGCCTGCCGCTGATCATGAAGGCGACCAGCGTCTTTGATCCCACCAAGTTTGCCGCCGTCCCGGTCATCGGGCTGGAAAGCGCCACCCTGGCCCAGATCGCCTTTCCGAATGCGGTGGCCTACCATCCGGCCACGGGAAAGCTGTATGTGGTGGCGCTGGTGCCCAGCGGGACATCGCTGAACTCGCAAATCGTAGAGGTCGGAGCGGATGGCGCTCAGAGCGCGGTGATCACCTTCTCAAATGAGGCGATTGAGAAGTTGGTGCCCTACCAGTCCGGGGGGACTGCCTATCTGCTGGCGTTGGCCTATGCCAACGGCATGGTCCGGGCGGTGAATCTCCAGACCCGAACCAGCCGCAACGTGGTTACCGGCTTGCAGACACCCATCTCAGCGGGGCTGCACCCAGTTACGGGCGATCTTTATATCGCAGAGCAGACCGCCCGGCGCATTTCACGAGTCGGGCGGCAGGCGCTGGAGGCTGCTGTCTCGGGCTCCTCCGCGGCCGGCTTCCAATCGCTTCCTGTCACGATATCCAATATCTCCGGAGTCGGATTCGTGGCGGATCGGGAGACCAGGACGGTTTCTTTGATTGCATCCACAACGGACGGTTTGCTCTATGGGGTGAACTTAGCCGACAACACCTTCAGCGTGGTGGCCACCAACTTGCGCGTAGCGCAGGAGCCCCTGGTAGTGCATAGCGCCACGCTGGGCTTCAGCTTTGTTCTGACGGCCAGTTCCCTGCGCACCGGCTCCACCATTGTGGATGGGCAAGGACAGGTGCTGGCCGCGACGCCCGGCGCCGCCGGACAACCCTTCCACCGCACCTACACCATGGCCGGCCAGCTCGACGGCGTGGCCGACCTTGCCTTCATCCCCGCCGGGACGCCCTATGGGCCTGGCGGCGGAGCGCTCATTGTCGCGGCCAACTCCTCGGCGACAGCCAATCGCGGAAAGATCGTCCGGTGGGAACTGCCTTCCAATACGCAGCAAAGCTTCTTCGCTTACAACGACCGCGCCCAGCCTTCCGCGACCCTGCTCGCGCCCGCGGACGGCGCCAGCCTGACGCCCGGCGCTCCGCTGGAGATCCGCGTAACTGTTACGGACGCCAACCCGGCAAATCCTCCGAACACTCACTTTCCTTCGCGGGCGGAGGTTCAACTCTCCACTGACGGAGGCGCATCTTACTCGTCGGTCAGCCCCAGCCTGCTGGCCTCCGGTCCTCAAGGCAGCGAGTACTCTTTTTCGTGGCAGGTCCCGGCCAGTCTGGCAGGTCAAGTCGTTCGGTTAAAAATACAAATGGCGGGGTTGGACGGAACGACATTTTCCTCCGCCGGCAGCGGCGAGATGCAGGTGCTGGGGAAAGGGGCGGCTCCCCCCCTGGCCATCGCTGTGAATCCCAATTTTGTCCTGGCCGGGGAGTCGGCAGAGATTACCGTAGACGGGCTCAATCTCCAGGAAGGAACCACCCTGTCGCTTGATGACAGTTTCACGGTGGCGCTTTCCGGAACCCCTTCCGCAACGCGCCTGGCCGCCACGGTGAGCGTGCCGGCGCTGGCAGAACCCGGCCCGCGCGCCCTGCGCCTCTGCAACGGAGCGATGAATTGCGGCGAAACCGGGAACGCGTTCTTCGCGCTTCCCGACAGTGCGCCGCGGATCACCGCCCTCCAGCCTTCGAGCGGCGCCCCGGGAACTTCGGTTCGCATCACGGGAGCCAACTTCAGCCCGGTCGCCGCCAATAACGTGGTGCATTTTGGACACCTCCTCGCCAGTGTTTCCCAGGCGCAGCCGGGTGCGCTGGATGTCCAGGTCCCCTTTGGGCTCAACTGGGGCAAGGCCACGTTGCGTGTGGAGACCAACGGCGTGGCCAGCAACACGGCGGATTTTGTCCTGCTGCCGCCCGGTGTTTCATATCCCGCAATCAACCGCGACGGGATTGTGAATGCGGCCAGCTATGCGCCGGGCAGCACGCCGCTGGCGGCCGGTTCGATCGGCTCCGCGTTCGGGACGCGCCTGGCATCGAGCATCGCGGGGGCTACCGAGGTGCCCTTGCCGCGAGAGTTGCTGAACGCCACCTTGCTCATCGGCGGCATCGCCGCGCCGCTTTTTTTCGCCGCCCCCAATCAGATCAATTTTCAGTTGCCGGAGGAATTGCGCGGATTGAGCAGCGCCCCGGCCGCGGTCCTCACCCAGGGCCTGGCAGGCAATACGGTGCTGCTGAATCTGGCCAGTCAGAATCCCGCGCTGTTCAGCGCCAACGGAACCGGAACGGGGCCGGGAGCGGTCTTGAATCAGGACGGCACCCCCAATGGAGCATCCAATCCAGAGCGCATCGGCCGCGTGCTGCAAGTCTTTGCCAACGGTCTGGGAGAAGCCGTTCCCTCGGTGCCAACCGGTTTCGCCGCCCAGAGCGATCCGCTGTCGGTCAGCATCCGCCCCCCGGAGGTAACCATTGACGGGAAACCGGCAGCCCGCCAGTTCTCCGGCCGCGCCCCCTCGGCGGTCGGTTTGGATCAGATCAATGTAACCATTCCGGAGGGAGTGAGAACGGGCATGCCAGTCCCGCTGGTAATTAGCGCGGGTGAGAAGGTAAGCAATACGGTTACTGTATTCATCGCGCCCTGAGCCGGGAGGGGTCGCGAAGGTTTTTGGGAAGCGATGGCATGGAATCTTCAATTGGAATCATGTTGATTTTTATAGAAGCTGCTGTTATCTCCAGGTAAAAATTCAGCTTTTGGGGCTTCGTTCTGGGCACTTTAGGTCGATAAAAGTGGAGTTTTTTACAGATTTTCGGTCATGCCGATAGTACCTAGTACTACCAGATGGAACGTAACTTCAACTGTTTATTCAGTTGGCACTATAAATGCATGAGGGGTAAAGGCAGAAATTGTAGTGTGGCTGGCATGGCGGCATGTCGGGATTTCAGGCACAAGATTTAGCCATATAAGCCGCGGGGTTGCAGAGAATTGAAAACAACGGGGAAATGAAAATCGGAGGAGTCTTGTGGGATTTGATTTCAAGAGCTGCAAAACCCTGAGGACCTCGTTGTTCCTCGCGGTGCTGCTGGCGGG
>DATMAF010000444.1:0-2779 GCA_035560315.1 Terriglobia bacterium
CTCCCTGGGGCAGGAATTGAATTTGCCGGCCCGGCCGCTGCTGGCGCCGTTCCGCACGCCCCTGGCCGGCTGGGACGCCCCGCACACCGACCGGCATCTGGCGTCGCTGCTGGGGATCGGCCGGGAGGAACGCGCATGAGGGTGCCGATCAATCTGGCTTCCGACCCCTTAGAAAACCTGCGGCCGCTGCGCGCCGCGGTGGCCGTCGCCGCGCTGGCCGCGCTGGTGCTGGGGGGGGTGATCGCTACCAGGGAATGGCGCAGCCGCAGCGAGTTCCGTTCCTTGATTCAGCAGCAGGCGGATGTCGAGCAACGCCTCCGCGCGCTGGAAACCGAGCAGAAGCAACTGGAGGAGGCGCTCTCCACAGAGCAAGCGCGGCGGGTGCGAGAACGGTCCGCCTTCCTGAATTCGCTCATCCTTCGCAAGAGCCTTTCCTGGACGCGGTTGTTTATGGACCTGGAAAAGACGCTGCCGGCTCGGGCGCGGATCACGGCCATCCACCCGCGGTTGAGCGCCGACGAGGAGGTCAGCCTGAACCTGACGGTGCTGGCTCCCGGCATTGAGCCGCTGGTGGAATTCCTGAAAAACCTGGAGTCCTCCGCCGCATTCGGCGCCCCGATCGTGGGCTCCCAGCGGAATCTTTCGGAACGCTCCGCCGAAGCCGGCGTTGAACTGGAGCTGACCACCCGCTATGTGCAGGATCGCTCCGGTAACCTGCCGGCCAGCGCGCAAGAGGAATCCGCGGCGGCGGAAGAACGGATCGCCGCCGCGACCGGGAAGGAGCGCTAGGATGGCAGCTATGCCGTCTGCGGAATGGCATCTGGCGGCCAGTTCCAGCCGCATCGGACCGAGCCGCCGGTGGGTTCGTCTGCGCACCGTGCTGGCAATCCTGGCGGCTGTGAACGTTGCGCTGCTGGCCCTGCTGTTGCGCGCGCCCGGGCGCAGCGAGGCACAGCGGCGGGAAGAACTCGCCCGGCTCCAAACCCAGTTGCAGGAAGCGCAATCGCGCGTGCAACGGCTCCGGCTGATCCAGCAGAAGGTCCGCGATGCCACCCGCAACGAGCAGGAATTCGCGGCCGCCAACTTCCTGCCGCGCAGTTCGGCGTTTTCGCAGATGCTGGCCGACCTGGAGCGCCTGGCGGCGGAAAGCCGTTTGTCGCCCGGCGATGTCGCCTACCGGCTCAATGAAGAAGCCAACCAGCTCGGGTGGGTGAACGTGAATGTGAGCCTGACGGTGGGCGGCAGCTACAGTGATCTGGTCCGTTTTCTGAATCGCCTGGAGCAGTCGAAACTGTTCTGGATTGTGGAAGGCATGGCGGTCAGCGGCAAGCAAGGACAGGGCTTGCAGCTCAACCTGGAGGCTACCACCTACTTGCTGCCTTCCTGACAACGAACCCGCTGGAGCCTTCGGGTTTGGTGTCCTGAGATGAGAACGATGCAACGAGAGCAGTGGAAAATCGTCGTTCTGGTGGCGCTATTACTTCCTTGCCTGTGGCTGGTGCGGCGGAACCTGTTTCCTCCGCAGACTCCTGCGGCGGCCGGTCCGCCGCGAAGCGCCCGCTCGCTGCAAGGCCAGGCGCTGGACTCCCTCCCGAGGCCGCGCAGCAAAGCCGCCGCCCAAAGTCAGCAGCAGTTGCTCGAGATGGACCCGAGCCTGCGGCTGGATTTGCTGGAAGCGAGCCGTTCCGTCACGTATCAGGGCAGCTCGCGGAACATTTTCGAGTTCTATACGCCGCCCCCGCCGCCCGCCGCTCCGCCGGCGCCGATTCCTCAACCGGTGATGCAGCCGGCAGCGCCTTCCCCGCCCCGGCCGCCGGCCATCTCGCTGAAGTTTTACGGCGTCGCGCAGCACCCCGGCGGGCCGCGCCGGGCCTTCCTGACCGACGGAGAGGAGATCATCATCGCCCAGGAAGGAGACACCGTGGCGCGCTTTTATAAGGTGAACCGGATCGGCATCAGCTCGCTGGAGCTCCGGGATACCCGCACCAACCAGACGCAGCAACTCCCCTTGCTGGTCGACTAAACGAAAGGATTGGCCGGATGGCGTCCCAGAAACAGCGCGGGGGGCGAAGCGGTTCGGAAGGCTACGTTCTGCTGGTGTTTTCGTTGTTTGCCGCTTTGCTGGTGATTGGCGTGTACCGCATCCTGCCGGCCTACCGCTTCCAGGGCCAGCGCATGAAAGAGGAAGAGCTGATCTTCCGCGGCCAGGAATACCGCCGGGCCATCCAGTTGTTTGTCCGCAAATTCGGGCGCTACCCCACTTCGCTGGAGGAACTGGAAAACACCAACGAAATCCGCTTCATTCGCAAGCTCTATCCGGATCCCATGACGGAAGACGGCCAGTGGCGGCTAGTGCATATCGGACCAGACGGCGTGCTGTACGATTCGGTGCACGTGACGAAACCCGCCGGTTCTTCTTCCGATTCCGAACGGGAGGAACGAACCGAGCCGGATCCGTTTGGCCCGTCCGGCAACGCCGAGGGCCGGGACGAAAGCGGCGAGGAGCCCGCGACGCGAGCGAACGCCTCTCCCGGAACCAACCCCGGCATGCAGCCCCGCGCCAGCGGCGCTCTCCAGCAGCCGCGGCTGTTCGGCGGAGGGGGAATCGCCGGGGTCGCCAGCAAGAACGAGGGCGAGGCCATCAAGGTCTTCAACAACTACAAACACTACAACGAGTGGGAATTTGTCTTTGATATCAGCACCGACCGCATCGCCCAGGATACCGTCAAGCGGCTCTTCGGGGGCGGCCAGCCAACTCCCGGCAGCGGCGGGGCCGGAG
>DATMAF010000445.1:0-2400 GCA_035560315.1 Terriglobia bacterium
CGGGCGATACGAGGTTTCCGTTTCCGCGCCGGGATTCGGGCGGGGGAAGGCCGCTGCGGTGCTGACCGCCGGCGAGGCCAGCCTGCACTTTGAGCTTGCTCCCGCCACGCTCGCCCAGGAGATTCAGGTCACGGCCAGCCAGGTCCTGGCCCGCCCCGAGGATCTCAGCCAGTTTCCGGGCTCCGCGGCAGTGCTGAGCGCCGCAACGCTGGCGCAAAGCCGCGTCTTCACCACCGAAGAGGCGCTGCGCAAGGTCTCCGGCGTTCATGCCCGCTCCGAAGACGGCTTCGGGCTGCGGCCCAACGTGGGCATCCGCGGCCTCAACCCGACCCGCTCGACGCGCGTCCTGCTACTGGAAGACGGCATCCCTCTCTCCTACGCTCCCTATGGAGACAATGCCTCGTACTACCATCCTCCGGTCGATCGCTTTGAGGGCGTCGAAGTCGTCAAAGGAGCCAGCCAGATTCTCTACGGCCCCATGACGGTGGGAGGAGTCATCAATTACCTGACGCCTCCTCCGCCGGAGCAAACCTTGGGGTCGCTCACTCTGCTCGGCGGCAACCGGAACTACGGAAACGCTTCGGCCAGCCTCGGCACCCGCTGGGGTACGACCAGCGCCTTGGTCAGCATCATGCGAAAGCAGGGGGAAGGTTCCCGCGAGAACACCCGGCACGGCCTGGTGGACTTCAATTCTAAAGTCGCCACGGCTGTCAGCAGCCGCCAGTCGCTGACCTTCCGTTTCAACTACTACAGGGAAGACTCCAACATCACCTATTCCGGATTGCGCCAGTCCGAGTGGGACGCCAACCCGCGCGCCAACCCGTTCCGAAACGACTTTTTCTATATCCACCGCTATGGGGGGTCGGTGACGCACAGTTGGGCGGTGCAGGAAAATCTGGTGCTGACGACCAACGCTTACGCGACAAGTTTTTCCCGCGACTGGTGGCGGCAGTCCAGCAACTCCGGCCAGCGGCCCAATGATTCTGCCGACCCGGCCTGCGGCGGCATGGCCAACCTCAACACCACCTGCGGCAACGAGGGCCGCCTGCGGCTGTATCACACCTGGGGCCTCGACCCGAAATTCAAATGGAATTATCCGCTCGCCGGAGCGCGCAGCGAAACCGCCTTCGGCTTCCGCTATCACGGCGAGATTCAGAATCGGCGGCAAAAGAACGGCCCGCTGCCGCATTCTCGCGATGGCGTGATTGTGGAGGACAATGACCGGCTGGCCACAGCCTTCTCCGGCTTCCTGCAAAATCAGTTTCTCGTTGGCCGCTGGAGCCTGACGCCCGGCCTGCGGCTGGAGGGCGTCCGGTACGAACGCACCAACTTTCTGGCGAACGCCGGCCAGGGAGTTACCGGCGAGACCTCCTTTACCACCTGGATCCCAGGCCTGGGAGCCGCCTATCGGGTGGCCGGTGATGTCACCCTCTTTGCGGGCATCCATCGCGGCTTTGCTCCGCCGCGCGTCGAGGACGCCATCGACAACAATACGGGGGCCAGCGTAGACCTGGACGCCGAGCTGAGCTGGAATACCGAGGCCGGCATCCGGGCCAGCCTCCATGAGAATTTCCGGATAGAGGCGACCTTCTTCCGCATGGACTTTGAGAACCAGATCGTTCCCTCAAGCATCGCGGGAGGGGCCGGCGCCACGCTGACCAATGCAGGCGAGACGTTGCACCAGGGAGTCGAGCTCGCTGGAAAAGTCCGCATCCCGCGGATTCTTCCTCCGGGGCATTCCCTGACGCTGCGCTCCTCCTATACGGCGCTCCCCGTGGCGAAGTACGTGGGGACCCGCTTCAGCAGCATCTCCGGGTTCACCAATGTTTCCGTTACCGGCAACCGCCTGCCTTATGCCCCGCGGCACCTGCTGACGGCCGATGCGACCTATATTCATTCCACCGGCCTGCAAGTGTTTCTGGAGGCGGTCTACACCGGCAGCCAGTTCGCCGATGACCTGAACACCATTGCCGGCACGCCGGATGGGCAGCGCGGCCTGATTCCCGGCAACGCGCTGTGGAATGTGGCGCTGAACTATCCCCTCAGCGCCTGGAACGCCACGCTGTTTCTCACCGTGAAGAACCTGGGCGACCGGCTGGTGATCGCCGACCGCACCCGGGGCCTGCTGCCGGGCATCCCGCGGCTGGTGCAGGCCGGGATGCACATCGCGTTTTGAGGAAGGATAGCGCGGAGTAGCTGTTGATGACGCCGGAGTCTTGGCGGCTTCCCTCGGCGGCGACCGCCGGGACTCCGGGGCAAACCGCAAGCGTCGCGGCTGCCGAGGCGCTTGTTCGGCCGCGCCTCAGGAGGCGGGCTCCCGGGCAGGGGGAGATCACAATTCCAATGCGAAATTCGTCTATAATGTGGAACCTGTCGTGCATGCCGGGCGGGGAGAAGCGA
>DATMAF010000446.1:0-4133 GCA_035560315.1 Terriglobia bacterium
CGGACCGCATCGAAGACTTCCAAAGGATACCGGAGACGGTTTTCCAGCGCCCCGCCGTAGCAATCCTGCCGCTGGTTGGTAAGTGGCGAAAGGAACCCGGCCAGCAGATAGCCCTGCGCGCAGTGCAACTGTAGCAGGTCAAAGCCGGCCTCGCGCGCGCGTTCGGCGGCCTGGACAAACTCCCGGCGGACCGCGGCCATCGCGGCAGCGTCCATCTCGACGGGAGTCTGGCTCCGCTTCGAATAGGGGAGCGGAGAGGCCGCCAGCAAGGGCCAGTTGCCCTGGCGCAGCGGACGGTCGAGCCCTTCCCAGCGCGGCCGTGTGGAGCCCCGCCGCCCCGCGTGGCCCAACTGCAGGGCGATCTTCGCCGGGCTGCTGCGGTGAACTTCCGAGACCATCGCCGCCAGCTGGGCCTGCTGCGCGTCGGTGTAAAGCCCCAGGCAGCCCGGCGTGATGCGGCCCTGTGGAGAGACCGCCGCCACTTCCGTCATGACCATACCGGCGCCAGCCTGGGCCCGCTGCGCGATTTGCTTTCGATGGTCCGCTCCCGGCAAGCCGTCAGCGCAGAGCCCGTTGGAAACCACGGTGAGCACGGCGCGGTTGGGAATCGTAACGCCGCGCAGCCGGAACGGCGTCTGCATGGGGGGAGGAGCCACCAGCACGGGCGCGTCGCAGGGCAGATCGAGGACCTTTCGCTTCCAGAACCAGCGGTCCATGGCATCCACATAGTGCGGGTCGCGTATCCGCAGCTCATCGTAGGAGATGCGGCTGCGGGTCAGCACCTGGAAGGCGAACTGCGCCGGCTCAAAATGCAGGTACCGCTGCGTATTCTCAAGATAAATCCGGCTGTCCTGAGCCGCCCGCTGGAGGGCCTCGATCACGGGTCGGCGTTCCAGTTCGTAGCTGTGGAGCGCAGCCTCGATTTCCCGATGCCGTTCAAAGGCGTTGGCCAGAGAGACGGCGTCCTCCATCGCCATCCTGGTGCCGGAGCCGATGGAAAAGTGGGCGGTGTGCGCGGCGTCCCCCAGCAGGACGATCTTGCCGTAACTCCAGGTCGCGTTTCGGACCGTTGTGAAGTTGATCCACAGCGATTTGTTCGAAAGCAGCGCGTGGCCCTGCAAGACGTCCGCAAACAACTCCTCGCAGTAGCGAATGGTATCGGCCTCGGTCGCCCGGTCCAGGCCGGCTCGTTTCCAGACCTCTTCGCGGCATTCGACGATAAAGGTGCTGGTGGAACCGTCAAAGGGATAGGCATGAACCTGGAACAGGCCGTGCTCGTTTTCGGCAAAGATATAGGTTAAGGAATCAAAGGGGTGCACCGCTCCCAGCCAGACGAACTTGGCTCGCCCCAGCGTCAGATCGGACCCAAAGTGGGCGGCGTAGGTTTTCCGCACCGTGCTGTTGACGCCATCGGCGGCAATCAACAAATCGTAGGAGGGCAACTGGCTGAGGTCGTTCACCTCGCAGCGGAACTTCATCTCCACTCCGACTTCGCTGCAACGGCTTTGGAGAATCTGGAGCAGCTTCTTGCGGGCGATGCCAGCAAAAACGTGTCCGCCCGAGCGGATCGCCTCCTTGCGATAGCGCACCTCGATGGCGTCCCAGAGCACAAAATGGTCGGTGATTTCCTTGTACGAGGGATAGTCCGCTTCGCGCAAGGAAGCCAGCGTGCGGTCGGAAAGGACGATTCCCCATCCAAAGGTGGCGTCCGGCGGGTTGCGCTCGATCACCAGGATCTCGCGGGACGGATCGGCTTTCTTCAACAGCAGGCCGCTATACAGCCCGCCGGCTCCGCCGCCCAGTATGACAATCTTCATTGCTGCCGCTCCTGCCCTTCCTGCCAGCCGCCGCCCAAGGGCGCTATCCCACCAGCTCGGCAAGCCGCTCCAGTTGGCTGAGGTGGCTGACCGTCGGGAATAAGATCAACTCGTCGCAGCCCGCCTCTTCATAGCCGTGCACAAAGGCCATCACCGCTTGCGGGGTGGTCAGCAACCCTGCGGTGATCTTCTCCACAAACGGGCCGGTGAACTCATAATAATGCTGCAAGTATTGCGTTCCCCGCTCGATTTCCTCGTCGCCCAGGACGAAATACCCCATGCCCCACAGTTGCAGCCGGTCGGGACGGCCGGCGTCCGCCCAGGCCGCGCGCGCCTTGGCCGCCGCTTTCACAAAGGTGGCCGGCGGGCCCCCGCCGTGCAAATAGCCGTTGGCGTAGCGGGCCACCCGCGCAAAGGTCGCATCGCTCAGACCGCCCACCAGCAGCGGAGGTCCTCCCGGCTGAACAGGTTTCGGACCCATGGTGTCGGATTCCCAAATTTCTTTGAGCGCGGCCAACTGCTCCGCCAAGCGACGGCCGCGGGCACGATGCGGCACTCCGGCAACTTCGTAATCTGATTCGCGGGCGCCAATGGCCAGCCCGGCCACCAACCGCCCGCCCGAAAGCGCATCCAGCGAGGCCAGCGATTTTGCCAGCAGCGCCGTGTTATACAACGGGGCCGTCAGAATGGTGGTGGCCAGGCGGATACGGCTGGTGGCGGCCGCCGCCGCCGAAAGGCTGACGATGGGATCGTAGCTGTCGTAGGCGAGGCGGTCGAAGACCCCCAGGCTGGAGAACGGCCCCTGCTCGGCCCGCCGCGCCCATTCCAGCACCAGCGCCCGGTCCGCTCCGGGGGTGGTGGTGGGCAAACCGACTCCGACGTTCATGCGCAACTCCTTGCTCCGGTTCGGAGGCAATGCCTTCCGCGGCCTTGCTCCCGGCGACCATGCCCCCCCAAGCCGTTTCAAAGACGCCGCCATGGCCGCGCTTATGCAGTGTAACGCTTTCTTTCCTGCGACGCCAAAGCAAGCAATGCAATTTTTTGGCGATTGAGAAAGCGCACCGCCTTTTTGCTTCCTCGCTCCGGGCCGGAATCGATCGGGAGGCATTTCCCTCTCCCCAATCCGGTAACGGCGGTGGCTTGACAGCCCGCGACCCGCGGCCTCCGGCCGGCTCTGCGTAATCCGTCGCGCCGCATGGCCGTCGCCGAAGCAAGCCGCCGTCTTAAACAATCGTTTGAAGCCGGACTATAATTGACTTCCCCGCGCCCGAGCAGAACCCAGCGGGAACGACGCGAGTAAGGTTTCGCATGCAGGATGCGATGGTCTGGCTGTGGAGTCTGCTTCCCCTGGTGGCGCTGGCCGCCAGCACCCGGACGGCGAAAATCCTGGGGTGGGTGGCGATCGCCCTCTTTGCAGCGGGAGGAGTGAGCTATTTTCTGACCCGCCCGCGCTCGTCCACCATCGTGCTGACGGGCATCGTCACCACCAAGGATGTGATCGTCAGTTCGCAAATCCCCGGTCGGATCACCACCCTGACGGTCAAGGAAGGGGACGCCGTCGCCCGCGGCCAGGTGGTGGCTACCATCGCGCCCGAAGAACTCGCAGCCGACCGGGCGTACTACGCCCACAGCGCCGAGGGGTACAGTTCCCAGGTCTCCAGCAGCGAGGCGGCGCTGCGGTATCAACAAGAGCAGACCGCCCGCCAGATCCAGGAAGCGGAGGCCCGTCTGGCCGCCGCTATCGCGCAGCAGGCCGAAGCATCGGCAAACCTAGAAAACGCCCGGTTGAGCTGGGAGCGCATCCGCGAGTTGGTGGAGCAGGACGTCCTGCCGCGGGAACAACTGGATCAAGCCCGCACGGCTCATGCGGCCGCCCAGGCGCGGCTGGAAGCCGCGGCCAAGCAAACCGAGGCGCAGCGCGCGGCGCTGGCCTTAGCCCAGGCGGCCGCCGAGCAGGTCGCGATGCGCCAGAGCCAGCTCCGGGCCGACCAGCAGCAGCGGGCGGCGGCCGAGGCGCAGCGGACCAAAGCCGAGGTGCGCCTGGCGTATACCCGGCTCCAGGCTCCGGTGGATGGCATTGTCGATGTCCTGGCCGCCCGCTTGGGCGAGGTGGTGAATCCCGGGCAGCCGGTTCTGACACTGATCAACCCGGATGATCTGTGGGTGCGCGCCGACGTGGAGGAAACCTATATCGATCAGATTCGCATGGGAGACCAGTTCCCCCTCCGCCTGCCCTCCGGCGAGGAGCGTCGCGGCACCGTGTTTTTCCGCGGCCTGGACGCCGGATTCGCCACGCAGCGCGCTGTGAGCCGCACC
>DATMAF010000447.1:0-4816 GCA_035560315.1 Terriglobia bacterium
TCCGGGTCGAGACTCGCTTGCAATTGATACAGCAGTGAGCGCTGCGAGGGCAACGCTCCGGCGGCTTCAGGATTCTTCTATTCCTGGAGCTTGTTTCTGTGCGACGCTTATCGTTTGGACGAAGCGTGACTCTCTTCCAACCGCAACAGGCGGGATTTTCTCTGTAAGCCCCCCGCATAGCCGCCCAGCGAGCCATCGCTGGCGATGACCCGGTGGCAAGGAACGATGACGGCGACCGGATTGTCGTGATTGGCCATCCCGATCGCGCGCGCGGCGCGGGGATGGCCCACCTGGCGGGCAATCTCGCCATAGGAGCGCGTCTGCCCGTAAGGGATGCTTTGCAGCGCTTTCCAAACTTTCTTTTGGAAGGGTGTGCCCTGCATATCCAGCGGCACCGTGAACTCCCGGCGGGTTCCCTCGGCGTATTCGTTCAGCTCTTGGGCGGCCTGTAACGCCCATTTCGTAGCCTGCGAGTTTGGATTTCCATTTGGTTTTCCGGCGGCAGCGGCGTGGCGGGCTGGCCGCGATAGTTTCCGGGCTGGTCCAAAAATTACCTCCCGAATGCCGCGCTCTGAGCATCGAATCGTGAAGATGCCCAGCCGGGTAGCAACCGTCGCTTGACAGAAGGATTGCATCGGGTCCTCCGGGCTCCGGCTCATTGTATCTCGGCGGCGCCTTCTGCGGGAAGTTGACATGGCGTGCGGTGGCGTCATAAATTCCTCCCGTGCCAGGACGGAGAGAGATCGCCCCGGGCGGGCTTCCCAAGAGCAGTCGTGCGGCCGTGCTGCGGGCGCCGCGGGAGCGCGTGGAGATTCGCGAGATCGCGATCCCCCTTCCCGAGCCGGGGGCCATCGTCGCGCAGGTGGAGGCGGCTACGGTCTGCGGGACCGATGTCCACATCTGGCAGGGCGATGTGCAGCCGGAGTGGCCGGTGGGCCTGGGCCATGAGATGGTGGGACGCGTCGCGGCGCTGGGCGAGGGCGTGGCGCTCGACGCCGCCGACCAGCCGCTGCGCATCGGCGACCGGATCGTCTGGGCGTATCCCTGGTGCGGCAAGTGCTATTTCTGCGCCATCGCCCGCCAGCCGACGCTCTGCGTCAACGCCAAGATGAACGGCTGGCGCAGCGCGGAGAAGTATCCGTACCTTTGCGGCGGCTTTGCCGACTACTGCTACATCCTGCCGGAGTGCCGGGCCGTCAAGGTTCCCGAGGAGATTGAAAGCGCCGTGGCTTCCTCGGCCACCTGCGCGCTGCGCACGGTGGTGCACGCCTTCGAGCGGCTGGAACAGCAGGGCGGGCTGGGCGTGCAGCCGTCCGTGGTGGTGCTCGGAACCGGGCCGGTCGGTCTGTATGCCGTGGCCCTGTCCGTTGCTTCCGGCGCCGCGCTGGTCATCAGCATTGGCGCGCCGCAGGCCCGCCTCGCCCTGGCCCGGTCCTGGGGAGCGCAACACACCATCAATATCGAGGAGGTGCCCGAGGGACGGGAGCGGATCGAGTTGGTCAAGAAGTGGACCGACGGCCGCGGGGCGGACCTGGTGATTGAAGCGGCCGGCCCCCCGGCGGCCTTTGAGGAAGGAATCGAGATGGTGCGCCGCGGCGGGCGCTTCCTGGTGATTGGCACGACCGGCGGCCGCAAGGTGGAGATCTCCCCGCGCCGCGTCAATCGCGACATGGTGGAGATCCTCGGCGTAACCTCGGCCCACATCGGCCACTTCTACAAGGCCGTGCGGTTCTTGGAAACCAACCGGCATCGCTTCGATTTCTCGCAGATGATCTCCAACCGCTACCGGCTCGACGAAGTGAACATTGCGCTGGATCGGATGGCGGCGCTGCGCGAGATCAAGCCTGCCATCATCCCCTCGCTGGGCTAGCCGCATTCCCGTTAAAGCGGGGGGCGGAAGGCGCAGCGGCGAGGGTACGCAGGGGACAGCGATCCGAGAGCGGCGGGCGCACGTGGTCTGCAATCCGGGCCGGGGCCAGGGAGCTGGCTTCCCGAAGGCAACCTGGCCGTAGCGGAGCCGCATCGTTTGTCTGCGGCATTCGCGGGCTACCCCAGCCGGGTGTAGGGAGTGCCGCGATCAAGCACCATTCCATTGAATAACTCTGTAGGAGGAAGACTCCATGAAAACTTCTACACCGTTTATTCGGAAGCCGCATCGAACACCAGGCGGCTTCTTCTCCCTCGCGGGCCTGTTGGCGGCCCTGGCAGTGGGAGCTCCTCTGCCTGCGGCCGAAGTCTCTTGGACCAGCCTGGGTCCGCAGAAAACCGTCGTGGAGGCGGTGGTCACAAATCCCAAGAACCCGTCGGTCCTTTACGCGGCCGTAAAGGGCGGAGGCATTTCTCGCAGCGCGGATGGCGGCAAGACCTGGTCGTCCCTGGCTCCCGGCATTCGCCTGGGAGAAGTGCACGCGCTGGTGATCCACCCGGCGACGCCGAGCACGATGTACGCCGGCACAAGCACGGGGTTATTCAAAAGCACGGATGAGGGGAAGACCTGGAACCGGCTGGAAAAAGGCATCACCTCTCCGACCATTACGGCGCTGGCGATCGACCCGCAGGCCCCGGAGACGCTCTATGTGGGGACCTGGGGTGACGGCGTCTTCCTCAGCAAGGACGCCGGGGCCAGCTGGAGCCAGCCCGCGCAAAGCCTCACGCGCGGATTCCTCTATGCGCTCGCGGTCGATCCGTACAACTCGCGCCGTGTCTTCGCGGGGACGGATGGCGGCGCCTTCCTCAGCGAGGACGGCGGCCAGAGCTGGCGCCCGATGGCTTCCGAACTGGCGGATTCCACGGTGCAGGCGGTTGCCTTCGATCCGAAGCAGGCGGGAACCATCTGGCTGGCAGCCAACAAATGGGTTCCCGGCAGCGGCTACAAGGGTACGGTCTATAAGAGCACCGACGGAGGCAAAAGCTGGAGCGCCACCAGCGCCGGGTTGCCGGACGGCCGCATCCGGGCCTTGGCTGTCAGCCCGCAAAATCCGAGCGTTCTTTATGCCGGCCTGGAGAGCAAAGGCGTCTTTCAGAGCGCGGACGCCGGCGCCAGTTGGATTGCCGCGAACACGGGCCTGACCTCCACGGATATTTACGCCCTAACAACCCATCCCGAGGGCGCCACGCGCTTGTACGCCGGCACGGCCGGTGGCGTCTTTGCCATGACCGGCGCTCCTTAGTCTTCGGGCGGGCGGGAAAAGAGCAGCGACAGGCCGCCCGTGAGAATGGCCAGCGCGATTCTGCGCAGCGCGGAATGGCGTCTGTGGCCGGCCTGGCGGGCGGCCTCCGCCTGCGATTGCGCCTGGAGGAGCAAGCCGGCGGCGAACTTCGCGAAATCGGTTCCGCAGCGCTCGCATTGCCCGCCCCGCTCTTGCTGGTGCTTGCAGGAGGGGCAGGTGAAGCGCAGCGGATAGTGGCACCGCCCGCAATACTGCCGCGCGGCGGGGTTCTCCTGACCGCACTTGGCGCATCTCATGCCGCCATTATAAGCGCCTCTCGCCAGGCAAACCGGGCGGCTGTTACGGGAACGTCACCACACTTGCCGGGCGGTGTCGACCACCAGCTTGAGCTTGGCCCACTGCTCCTGTTCTGTCAGCAGGTTGCCCTCCATCGTGGAGGCAAAGCCGCACTGCGGGCTGAGGGCGAGGTTCTCGAGCGGCACGTACCGCGACGCCTCCTGAATGCGGCGGCGGAGCGTCGCGGCATCTTCCAGCTTTGGATGCTTGGTGCTGACCAGCCCCAGCACGACGGTTTTTCCCCGCGGGACGAAGCGCAGCGGCTCGAAGGTGCCGGAGCGGTCATCGTCGTACTCGAGCAGGAAGCGGTCCACCTCCAGCGTCCCGAACATCTTCTCGGCGATGGCGTCGTAACCGCCCTGCGCGTACCACTGGCTGCGATTGTTGCCGCGGCACAGATGAATCGCCAGCGTAACGCCCTCGCGCCGCGCCGCCTGGAAGCAGAGATTATCGGCCCGGATGGATTCATCGAGCAGGACGTGCGGCTCGACCTTCATCTCCCGCTGGATCCAGTCGCGCCATTTCGGGTCCATGAAGTAGCTGTAGCGCGGCGCGTCGATCTGCAAGTAGCTGACGCCTTCGGCGGCCAGTAGAGCCGCCTCCTGGCGCAGGATTTCGGCGACGTCTTGCAGCAACGCGACGGGGTCCCGGTACACTTTGTCTGTGACGCCGTATTGGAAGGAGATGGCCGGAAACTGCGTCGCGCTGGGCAGCGTGATTTTGATGGGGCCGGGGCTGTGCGCCTTCAGGAACGCGACTTCGTGCGCGGCGAGCCGCCGGACTTGCTTCAGCTTTCGCGTCACGATGCCGGCGACGCGGCTGACAGGGACCTTCCGTTCCTGCTCGCCGTGCCAGGCGCGCGCCACCTCGCCGCCCATGTCGAAGCCTTGCACGGACTCCAGGAAGTCGCTCATGAAATGCAGGCGGCGGAACTCGCCGTCGGTGAAGACGTCGAATCCCAGTTCCTGCTGGCGCGCCAGAATCCGCAGGATTTCGCGGTCTTCGATGGCCCGCAGCCGCGCCGGGTCGGCGGCCCTGGCTCTGGCCTCCAGCAGTTCCGGCGGCCGCAAGAAGCTGCCCACATGATCCGCGCGGTATTTTCCCTGCATGAATTACTCCTGCCTGCCGCCCGGCGGATATCGCTGGACTCGCTCTACGCGCGGCGGTCTCCGCGCCGCAATGCAATCCAGTCGCTACGACCAGCGTTGCAGGAACTCCCCCAGCAGGCGCAGCGCCTTGTGAAGAATTTCCTCGGGCGGGAGGAAGACCATCCGGAAGTGCTGCGTGCCGGGAGCCTGTCCGAATCCGGA
>DATMAF010000448.1:0-3131 GCA_035560315.1 Terriglobia bacterium
CCGCCTGCTCCCGGGAGCCCGCGCCGGAGAGCGCCGCCCCCAGTCAAACCCCGGCGGTGCGGCCCGCTGCGCCCGTCCGGCGGCCCTCCCCGCCGAGCGCCGCCGAAGCGCTCTCCGCGGCCCGGAAGAAGACCCCGGAACAACAGCGGGAGCTGATCCAGAATCTGATCCTGGACGGCATCTTTTCCAACATCGAGCTGCAAGAGGGAATCCCCCGCGTGTACCTCCGGCCGGCCTTCCGCCTGCTGACGCCCGAAGAGCAGCTCTCCTTCCTCGCTCATGTTTACGCCTTTGCCTTTCGCGAACAGCCGGGCAACCGCGTCCTGCTGTTTGACGCCGGCAGCAGGAATCCGATCGGCGAGTTTACCGAAGCGGGATTGACGATGAACTAAGGGGTCTCGCTGCGGAACATTAGCCAACCTCCACCAGCCCGTAGCGGCGGCCCCAGTTGTCCTTGAGGTACTGGAGAAGCGCGGCCCGCTGGCGGGTTTCGCCGCGTTCGACGAATTCCATCGCCGAGCGCCGCGCCTGCTCCAATAGTTCGCGGTCGCGCACCAGGTTGGCCACGCGAAACGCCGGCAAACCGGACTGCTTCGTTCCCAGGAACTCGCCCGGCCCCCGCAGGCGCAGGTCCAGTTCCGCGATCTCGAAGCCGTTGGTGGTTTTCACCAGCGCCTCTAACCGCTGGCGGGCCACTTCGGTGGGATTGCCGGAGACCAGCAGCAGGCAGTACGATGGCCGCCGTCCGCGTCCCACGCGCCCGCGCAACTGGTGCAACTGCGCCAAGCCGAAGCGGTCCGCCTGCTCGATCACCATCACCGTGGCGTTGGGCACATCCACGCCCACCTCGATGACCGTGGTGCCGACCAGAATCTGAATCTCTCCGGCCTGGAACGCCCGCATGGTTCTTTCCTTGTCATCGGGCGGCATGCGCCCGTGCAGCAATCCCACGCGCAGTTCCGGGAACACGAATTTCGACAAGTGCTCGTAGGTTTGGATGGCGGATTTCAACTCCGGCCCAAAATCCAGCCCCCGGCTCCCGCGCCGGCGCTTCGCCCCCTCCTCGCCCATCTCTTCGATCACCGGACAGACGATGAAGGCCTGCGCCCCGGAAGCTACCTGGGAACGCACAAACTGGTAGGCCTCCTCGGCCCGCTCCATGGGAAGTTGCCGCGTCTCAACCGGCTGCCGCCCCGCGGGCAGCTCGTCGATCACGGATACGTCCAGGTCGCCATAGATGGTCAGCGCCAAGGTGCGCGGGATGGGAGTGGCCGTCATGACCAGGGTATCGGGGGCAAGCGGCGCGCGCCCTTTTTCCATCAGGCGCAGGCGCTGCACGACGCCGAAGCGGTGTTGCTCGTCGATGATCACGAGCCCCAGCCGGTGAAATTCCACATCCCGTTCCACCAGCGCGTGCGTGCCAACCACCAGATGCACCAACCCCTCACGCAGAAGTTTCTTCAATGTCTTCTTCTCGCGCGGCGTCGCGCTGCCGGAAAGCAAGGCCATCTGATAGCCGGAGCCTTCCAGCAGCCGCTTGAAGTAGAAGTAGTGTTGCGCCGCCAGAATCTCCGTCGGCGCCATCACGGCCACCTGGCAGCCGTTGGCGATGGCCACCACCGCCGCTTGCAGCGCCACGATGGTCTTGCCGCTGCCCACGTCGCCTTGCAGCAGCCGCCGCATGGGATGCGGCGCGCGCATGTCGTGCACGATCTCCGCCAGCGCTTTCTTCTGCGCCGCGGTGGGATGAAACGGGAGAACCTTCTTGACGGCCTCGCGCACGGCGGCATCGGCCCGGAACGCAATGCCGGCCTCCTGGCGCGCATGCAGCCGGCGCAAGGCCAGGCCCGCCTCAAAGAAGAACAATTCCTCAAAGATCAGCCGCAGATGCGCCGGCGTGCGGAAGGTTTCGAGCTCGCCGTACTTCGTCCCCGGCGGCGGGAAGTGCGCCTCCCGCAGCGCCTGCCAGCGCGGGATCAGCCGATACTCCGCCGCAACCGAAGGCGGCAAGGCATCCTCGATGCCGCCCAGCGTTTCGAGCAGCATATGGATCACGCGGCGGAAGAAGCGCGACGTCAGCCGGCCGTTGCCCGCGGCCTCGTAGATCGGCACGATCCGCCCGACCTCCAACGACGCTGCGGCGGTGGAGACGCCTTCCGGGAGAGCGGGGAGAATTTCGTACTGCGGCTGCACCATCTGCAAGCCGCCCTCGTAGTAATCGATCTCCACCTTGCCGTGCACCGCCAGCAGTTGTCCCGGCTTGATGATCCGCTGAAGATAGCCGGCGTTGAACCACTTGCAGCGCAGGTAGGAGCCCTGCTCGCCGACGTCGGCGCAGAAGATTTTCAAGCGGCTGCGGCGCACCGGCAGCATCCCGGCCGAGCGCACCGGGGCGATGACGGTGGCCGTCTCGCCCGGGCGAACTTCCGCCGGGCCCCGGAGCTGGGTGCGGTCCTCGTAGCGGTAGGGCAGGTAGAAGAGCAGGTCCTCGGCGGTGAACAGGCCCTTCTTGGCGAGAACCTGCGCGCGGGACTCGCCCACGCCTTTGAGGAATTGCACGGGCGTGTCGAGTTTGGTCACGCATCGAACTATAGCACGGGCCTTCGGCCTGCCATTGCACTCCCGGGTCATTCTGCGGAGCGGGGCAACGAACAATCCGCGGTTCAATAAACTGCAGATCCGGCGCGGGGTTTGCGCTGAGCCAAGCCCAAGGGCCAGGATGACCCCACAGCGAAAGGACGGTGCCTGGAATGACGCAGATACACGGGGAAACTGCGGTGGTAGAATGTCGCCATGGGCGATGTCAGCTTCTCCTGCTTCAACTGCGGGCACCAGATGCCGCTGCTGGGCGGCGCCAAGGTCCTTAAGAACGACACCTGCCCGAAGTGCGGCGCCGACCTGCACTGCTGCAAGAACTGCCGCTTCTTCGATCCGGCGGTGAACAACCAGTGCCGCGAGCCGCAGGCCGAATGGGTCGCCAGCAAGGATCGCCGCAACTATTGCGACTACTTCGAGGCCTCCAGCCACATCACGCTGGTAAAAAAATCCGGAGCGCAGGCCGAAGATGCCCGCAAGAAGTGGGATGCTCTCTTCAAAAAATAAGAAAACCGATGGGAGAAGTGCTTCCGGGA
>DATMAF010000449.1:0-4775 GCA_035560315.1 Terriglobia bacterium
CTTGTAAAGATCCACATCATTCTGGTTCAGATAGAGCGGCGCTCCCGTCAAGTCCTTCAGCTTTTTGGCCCCGCCAATGTGGTCAATGTGGGCGTGGGTGATCACGATGCACTGCACCCGCAGCCCGTGCCGCCCCAGAACCGCCTGAATCTGCTCGATGTCGTCGCCCGGGTCGATCACCATGGCTTCGCGGGTGGTTTCATCCCCCAGGATGGAGCAGTTGCATTGGAGCATCCCCACCGGCAAAATCTCATGAATCATAAACATCCAGTATAGCACCCTGGGGGCTATCTGGAGTCGCCCAGCGGGTCCTGGGGCTGGGGCTTGGGCAGGGGTTTGCGCGGCAGCATCTCCGGACGGGTGGCGGCGTGATAGACGAACGAGGCGATGATCGCCGCCGCCTGCATCAAGTCCGGGGCCTGGACGCGGTCATAGACGTCCATGTTGGAGTGGTGCGTCCGCGAACTGTATTCGAGCGGGTCCTGGATGAATTGAAAGCCGGGGATGCCCACGGCGTCGAACGAGAGGTGGTCGGTTCCGCCGGTGTTGCGGATGGAGAGCGTGGTGGCTCCCAGATCGCGGAAGGGTGCCAGCCAGGCTTCAAAGATCGGCCGCACCATCTCGTTGCCTTGCAGATAGACTCCCCGGATTTTCCCCGAGCCGTTGTCGAGATTGAAGTAGGCGGAGACCTTGCCGTGCTCCGGCTGGAGCTGCATGGTGACCGGGTCGCCGAAGTGCTTCTTCACGTATGCCTTGGATCCCAGCAGTCCCTGTTCCTCGCCACCCCACAGGACCATGCGGACGGTGCGGTCCATCTTGAGGTCGAGCGTCTTCAGGATGCGCATCACCTCCATCATCACGGCGCAGCCGGCGGCGTTGTCGGTGGCGCCGGTGCCGAAATCCCAGGAGTCCAGATGCCCGCCGATGATCACCAACTCGTCGCGCTTGGCGCCGCCGGGAATCTCCGCCACGACGTTCACCGAATCGGTGGTGCTGTCATAAAACGTTGCCTCGATTTCCGCCTCGATGCGGACCGGCTGTTTATGCTCCAGCAGGCGCACCAGCCGGTTATAGTGTTCCGGCGTCAGCGCCAGAGAGGGCGGGGGCAGTTGCGCGTCCTTCAAATAGGCAAAGCCTCCGGTATAGGGGAAGATGGTGCCGCCGTCGCCGTTGGCGGGATAGATCACCAGCCGCACCCCCTGTTCCACCAGGAATCGGTTCAGGGAGTTAAACATCTCCAGGCGCTGCTTGCGCTGCCGCTCAAAAAAGTACGGGGGAGCATAGGCGTTGAACCGCCGCCGCAAGTCCGGATCCCGCGGCGCCACCAGATTGTTGGGGTCGATGGCGATCGGCTCGATTGGTTCCGGGGCCGCGGCCCGCTCGGTGAGGTCGGCGGCGGTGAAACGGCGGGCCGGAGCCTCGGTTTGCATTTCCAGTTTGCGCGGATCGCGGAACAGGAGAATCTGGTTTTTCAGCCGCCCCCGGTACTCGGAGAAATACCGGTCCAGTTCCTTGCGGTACGCCTCCGGATCGTTGTCCGGACGCAGCGGTGCCAACAGCGGGGTGCCGGCGATTACTCCCCCGGTGGAAGGGCTCCAGGGGATGGGCGCGCCGATCAGCGGGGTTTGCCGCGGCTCCACCATCCGCACCGCGAAGCGCGTCGCTTCCCAGCCCCGGCCGAAAGGCCCCCACTTTTCCAGGGCCACATTCGATAAGCCCCACTGCTTGGACTGCTCAGCCACCCACCGGGCGGCGGCGTGAAAGCCGGGCGAGTTTGACAGGCGCGGGCCATGCACGTCGGTGAGGTAAAACAAATGCTCCATCACCCGCGAACGTTCGAGCGCCTCGGCCCGAATGCGATGCACCACTGCCAGATCGCTGGAATCGGCGGCGGGGGCGATCCGCGCTCCCACCAGAACAACCAGGACAAACCGCAACGCCAGGCGATGCCGGAACATGGTGACCCCTCCTGAGTGGATGCCGTGCCAGAGATTATATTCCAGGCCTTGCCACCTCCCAACCCTTTTCCGCCTTCTTCACCGGCACCGTTTGCGCCCCTTCCGGCGGGCCGATAGAATGTTTGCGGAAGGGGAGCGATTCCGTGACGGAAAATATTGTGCTGGAGCAAGCGGGCTGCGTCGTTGTGGAGTGGGTTACGCGGTATGGGGCCAGGGTGCCGGCGCGGTTCCACTCGGTGGAAGAGGAATACTGGGCGCTGAAGGAGGCCGCCGGACTGATCGACCTGTCGCATCGTGGCAAGCTCCTGGTGCGCGGCCCGGATGCTCCCCGCTTCCTGCACGGCATGGTTTCCAACGAGATCAAGGGGTTGCCGCCGGGGCGGGGGAATTACGCGTTTTTCCTGAACGTTCACGGACACATCCAGGCCGACGCCCGCATCTTGCGGCTGGATGACAACTCCTTCCTGATCGATTGCGACCGCGCGCGGCTGGACACCGTCCGCCAGATTCTCGACCGGCACATCATCGCCGATGACGTGGAGATCGTGGATCAGACGGCCTCGCTCGCCTGCCTGGCGGTGGAAGGGCCCTGCGCGCTCGAAGTGCTGCGCGGAGCCATCGGCTTCGATCCGCCCCACATGCTTCCCCTGGAGCATCTCGAGGTTCCGGATTTGGGCCTGCGGATGGCGCGCGCCTCCATCTCCGGGGAATTCGGCTACTGGCTGTGGGGCGAGCCGCAGCCGCTCGCCGCCCTGTGGAAAAAGAGCGCCACGGAGGGGGCGCCCATCGGCGTGCGGCCCGTCGGGCTGCTGGCTTCGGAGATCTGCCGCATCGAGGCGGGCATTCCCCGCTGCGATGCCGAGATCACCGACAAGACGCTGCCGCAGGAGACCGGCCAGCTTCATGCCATCAGCTTTCACAAGGGATGCTATCTGGGCCAGGAGATCGTCGAGCGCATCCGCGCGCGGGGCCACGTGAATCGCAAGCTGGTCGGGCTGCTGTTCAACGGACCGCAGCCGGTGGAGCCGGGCGCGGAGTTGCTCGCCGACGGCCAGCCGGTCGGCCGCGTTACCAGTGCAGCCTACTCCTATGGCCTGCGCCGGACCATCGCGCTGGCAATGGTCCGCACGGAGTCTTCCGAGGCCGGGACGTTCCTGCTGGCCGCTGGTGCGGAGGGGAAGCTCGAAACCGAGGTCGCCGCGCTGCCCTTCTTCTACCCCATGGCCCGCACCCGCCCGTTCTAGCCTGTCGGGTGCGGGGCCCGGCTCAGGCCGGCGGTAAATCTTGGCGGCATGTCCCTCCCGCTTTTCCAAAAGGGTGTATAGTAATCTTCCCGCCGGACAGAAGCATGCAATCATCCTGAGGCGGGAACATCCCCAAACAGGGTGACAAGGAGCAACACAATGGCCGTGAGTCCAGAGATAGCGCTGGAGAGGATCACCAGCGTCATGGATCGTTATGCGGGTGCGATGAAGCAGGTGGCGGAGGCGTATGCCAAACATCGCACGCCGGAGCGGGACATTTATTGGTTGGCGTTACAGATGGCCAAGGAGTACGGCGCGATGGTCAGTTACTCCCGGAAAATCGTCTCGCGCGCCAGAAACCGGGAGCCCCTTGCCAGCGTCCGCAAAGCCAGCCAGGATGCCTATGAGGAAGCGGAGCACTACATTGGCTACCGCGACGTTCTGGAGTGGGCGCTGGCGGGCCAGCCGTGCGAGGTGCCGGAAATGTGGGGGTATGGCGATTTCGCGGAGATGGGTGGGCCGGGACCGGGCATGAAGCGGTCCCTGTGGCCGGAGCACCATGATTATGTGGCGATGGCAAAACGGCTGGCGGACGAGACGAAATCCGAGTGGGTGCGCCAGGTGATTCTGGCCAACCGCGAGGGTGCCGCGGTGGCTTTTCACCATGCCATGAGCCAGCTTCCCGTCACGGATGAATACATGAAGCGCCTGACGGCGTTGGAACGGGAAGTGGCCCGCGACGAGCTCTATCATGGTCCGGAATTGATCCGCGAGCTCGCCAAGGAGGTTCCCTCCGAGGCCGAACTCCAGGAAGCCGTTGACAAGATCACGGAGCTTCGCGTGCAGGAGTTAAAACAGCGCAACGAGCAATTTCTGCATCCGCTGGATCCGGCGGCCCTCAAGAAGTTGGAAGACGACTTCCGCGCCAATCGCACCGAGACGATTCCGCTGTTTTCGGCCCTGAAGGCTGCCTAGCCGCCGGCCTCGGACGCCTGCGGGGCCGCGTCGCGCCACGCGCCGATTCGCCTCTTCTCGAGGGCGACGATGCGGAGCACCGCAGCGTGTTTGCGGTCTCGCGACCCGCGGCGCGCGAGCGTTCGCGGTTCCTGCGGGAGCAGTCCCGGCCGTTCGCGGGGGAGCAACGGCCTGCTTGGATTACGCGATGTTGGCGACTTTGCGGAAGGTGCCGGTTTCCGACTGGATTTTTTTCTGAAGCAGCAGGATGGCGTAGATGAGCTGCTCCGGGCGCGGCGGGCAGCCGGGCACGTAGACGTCCACCGGGATCACCTGGTTGACGCCCTGCACAATGGCGTAGTTGTTGAAGACGCCGCCGGAGGTCGCGCACGCGCCCATCGAGATGACCCACTTCGGCTCCGGCATCTGCTCGTAGAGGTTCTTGATGACCGGGGCCATCTTCACCGAGACGCGGCCCGCGACGATCATCAGATCGGCTTGGCGCGGCGAGGGCCGGAAGACTTCCGCGCCGAAGCGCGCGATGTCAAAGCGGGAGGCCCCCATCGACATCATCTCAATGGCGCAGCAGGCCAGCCCGAACGACATCGGCCACAAGGAC
>DATMAF010000450.1:0-5740 GCA_035560315.1 Terriglobia bacterium
GATCCGCGGATTCTACGTTTTTCGGCGCGCTTCCGGCCAAGGCTCGGTTCCGCGAGCGGGCGAGACCGCCCGCTGGACATCGACCGTGCTGCCGAGCATTGTGTTTGACCGGATGGCGGGCCTGCTGCCGCTGTTCGCGCTGGCGCTGGTGGGTTCGCTCGGCGCCTTTTGGTATGCGCTGCCGGCGGAGCTGCTGTTTTTTGTGATCCCCTTCGCCACGGCGGGATTGCTCGGAGCCCTGGGGATCTGCTGGCTGGCGTATGGCAATCCCGAACCGCCCGCCGTGCTGCTGCGTCTCAGCGCCAAGGTTCGGCTCCACCGCCTGTTTCTGGCGCTGTACAATGGCAGCCGCCAATACGTCCAGAACCTGCGGTTGATGGGCAAGGTGCTCGGAATCTCCTTCCTGAGCCAGGGTCTGATTCTGGCCAGCCTCATCCTGTTCGGACGGGCACTGGGCCTGGGGATTCCTCTCATGAGCTACGTGGCGCTGGTGCCGCTGGGGCTGATGGTGACGGCCATCCCGATTTCGCCGGCCGGGCTGGGCGTCGGCCAGGTGGCCTTCCTGGGTCTGTTCCAGATGGCCGGCACCGCGCAGGGAGCCAATCTGTTTACGCTCTACATGGCCTCCTACGCGCTGGTCAACGTAACGGGCGCGCTGCTGCTGCCCTTTTTCCGCCTCCGAGCGCCGCTTCCGGCCGCCGCCAATCTGGCTCGCGCCGAAGAGCCCTGATGCGATCGGGGCAGCCCTCCGCGCAGCTTGCTTTCCGGGTGCCAGGTAACGGATTGGGATCACCGTCCCGAGAACGTGTAGGCAACGGCGCGCGGGTGCGTTGTAATAGAACGTTCGCAGCCAGGACCGCTTTTCATGGCCAAACGACCGACCGCCGTGCTGCTCATCAGCTGCCCCGACCAACGCGGGCTGGTGGCCCGCATCTCGCAGTTCATCTACCAGCACAACGGGAACATTCTGCACTCGGACCACCACACCGACGCCGAGTCCGGCTTGTTTCTGATGCGCCTCGAGTGGGATCTGGAGGGTTTCCTCCTCCCGCGCGAGCAGTTCGCCGGAGCGTTTGCTTCGCTGGCGGCGGACCTGCAACTCACCTGGGAACTGCACTATTCCGATCCCCCGCCCCGCATGGCCATCTTCGTGTCCCGGCAAAGCCACTGCCTCTACGATCTTCTGTGGCGGCACAGCGCCGGAGAGATTCCCGCCGAACTGGCGGTGGTCATCAGCAATCATCCCGACCTCTCGGCGGCGGTGGAGCGGCACGGCATTCCGTTTGTGCACATTCCCATCACTCCGCAGACGAAGGCCGCGCAGGAAGAGCGCGAGATTGCGCTGCTGACGGAGCAGCGGGTGGATCTGATCGTGCTGGCGCGCTACATGCAAATCCTGGGACCGCGATTTGTGGAACGCTTTCCGCACCGCATCATCAACATTCACCATTCGTTTTTACCGGCTTTTGTGGGGGCGCGCCCCTATCACCAGGCCCACGAGCGCGGCGTCAAGCTGATCGGGGCCACCAGCCACTATGCCACCGCGGACCTGGACGAGGGTCCCATCATTGAGCAGGACGTGGTGCGCGTCAGCCACCGGGATGCGGTGGAGGATCTGGTGCGCAAGGGCCGCGACCTGGAGCGCGTGGTGCTGGCCCGCGCCGTGCGCCTGCATCTGGAACGGCGCGTCCTGCCCTACGGCCGCAAGACCGTTGTCTTTGACTGAGCCCGGGACCGCCACCAGGCCGGTCCGCAGCGTGCAGAAGCGTCAAGTAGTTGTCCGTTGCGGGAGGATTGGCCCGGCGGGCCGCTGCGGAACTGTGGAATTCCGGGCGGTTGGCGGGATTTCCACGCGCGGTGGGGGAGCGGGGCAGAGCCGGACTCCTGCCCAGGGGAGGCCGGGGGCTGCTGCGCGAAGCAGTGGCGCCGCCGCGCAGCGCGCCGCGTGCCGGGCTTGGTGGTCTGAACAGCCGCGCGGGGGCCTTGACCCCGTGCGGATGGGCGGCCAGGAGCCGCCGGTGGTGATACAGGTTCCTGCTGAGGCGGACCCGATCGAAGCCGGCAGCGGAACTGGCAATAGCCCCGATGGTCCGCCGGCGCGAGCCTGCTCCCCCCAGTTCGTCATCTGTTCCCCTCGAAACCGCCGCAGGCACATCAACCCCACGGGGGGATACGAAGAACCGCTCCCCTTTCCAGCCGGGGGCTTCCTTGACGCCATGCCGCTCCCTGTCTACAATATTCACAGGCTGCGCCTGTTAGGGTGTGGACCCCTCGGAAGTCAGACCATCAGGGACGGATTTGTGTTCGAAAGTTTGACAGAGAAATTTCAACGTGTCTTTAAGACGCTCCGGGGCCAGGCAACGCTGACCGAGGAAAATACCCGGGAGGCCTTCCGGGAGATTCGGCTGGCTTTGCTGGAAGCCGATGTCAACCTGCAGGTGGTCAAGCAGCTCATGGAGCGCATCCAGGAGCAGGCCTTGGGCCAGCAGGTTCGGGAAAGCTTCTCCCCGGCCCAGGCGGTCCTCCAGATTGTGTATCGGGAACTGCAGGATGTGTTGGGCGGCGCGATGGCGCGACTGAAGTTTTCCGCACAGCCGCCCACTGTCTACCTGATGGCGGGCTTGCAAGGCTCGGGCAAGACGACCACATCCGTCAAGCTGGCGCGGTGGCTGCAACAGGGCGGACATCACCCGCTGCTGGTGTCGGTGGACGTTTACCGGCCCGCGGCGCGAGAACAACTGGCCGTCGCCGCCCGGTCGGTGGGAGTGCCTGTCTATAGCGGTTCGGAGGGGCAACGCCCGCTGGAACTGGCCAAAGCAGCCCGCCAGGAAGCCCGGCGGAAGGGCCAGGATGTGTTGCTGGTGGACACCGCCGGCCGTCTCCATATTGACGAAGATCTGATGGTGGAGCTGTCGGAACTGCGCCAGGCCCTGGAACCGGCCGAAGTGTTGCTGGTTGCCGACGCCATGACCGGCCAGGACGCGGTCCGCAGCGCCGAGGAGTTTCACAGCCGCCTGGGGCTGACCGGGGTGATTCTGACGAAGCTCGACGGGGACGCCCGCGGCGGGGCGGCGCTCTCCATCCGGGCGGTGACCGGCCAGCCCATTAAGTTCATCGGGGTGGGGGAAAAGTTCGATCAACTGGAGCCGTTCCATCCCGACCGCATGGCGTCGCGCATCCTGGGGATGGGCGACGTGGCTTCCCTGATCGAAAAGGCCCAAGCCGTGGTGGACCGCGACGCCGCCGAGGAGTTGGGGCGCAAGCTCCGCGAGAACACTTTTACGCTGGAGGATTTTCGCGAGCAGATCCGGCAGGCCCGCAAGATGGGTCCGTTGCAGCAACTGGCCGAAATGCTGCCCTCCTTCGGCGGCGGGCAGGCCATCCCCCGGGAGTCGCTCGACGAGCGGGAACTGGTTCGCGTCGAGGCAATTATCAACTCCATGACCGACCAGGAACGCAGCCACCCGCAGATTCTGAACGGCAGCCGGCGCAAGCGGATCGCGCGCGGCAGCGGCACCTCAGTGCAGGAAGTCAATCAGCTCCTGAAGCAATATGACCAGGCGCGCAAACTGATGCGCAGCATGGTCGGCCGCATGAGCCGGCGCCTGGGAAAAGGTTTGGCGGGACGGGCGGGGTTTTCCCTTCCGGGCTAGGCGGACGGTGGAAGGCGGAATAAGCGGCGCCGCCGCGCAACGGATTCTGCCCGATGGAATCTGCTACTTAAGGAGGAAACGAATTGCTCTCTATCCGGCTGGCCCGCGTGGGGGCCAAAAAGAAACCCCACTACCGAGTTGTCGTGATCGAGAAAGGCAGCGCCAATCGCGGCCGCTTCGTGGAAATCGTGGGGTATTATAATCCCCGAAGCAATCCCGCCGATCTGCGGCTGAAGCGGGAGCGCATCGAGCACTGGCTCCGCGTGGGGGCACAGCCCTCCGACACGGTTCGCAGTCTGTTGCAGCGCTCGCCGGCTTCGGAAGGCGCCGCCAGCCCGGCTGCATAATCGCCAAACCCAGTTCCAGCTGCTCACTGTTCCCCTCAGGGTGTTGGTTCCGGCAGGCCGAAAGTGCCCCGCGGAAACGCGTCGTTGGGACACTTCCTTCGCACAGAAACTTAGCCCGCGCAGGTTACAAGAGGAGGCGAACGTGAAAGAGCTGATTGAGATGATAGCGAAAGCTCTTGTGGACAATCCAGACCAAGTTGTGGTCCGATCCATCGAGGGGGAGCAGAGCACGGTGCTGGAACTGCGCGTGGCTCCCGATGATCTGGGGAAAGTGATTGGCAAGCAGGGCCGCACGGCGCGCTCCATCCGCACCATCCTGGGGGCGGCCGGCATGAAATTGAAGCGCCGTTTTACGCTGGAAATCCTGGAATAGCCTTTGGCTCGGGTCGCGGGCGAAATGCAACGTCCGGCAATGGTGGCAATCGCCTTGATTCAGACAACCCACGGGCGGCGCGGGGAGGTGGCGGCCGATCTGCTCACGGACTTTCCCGAACGCTTCACCCCCGGCCTGCGGGTTACCGTCCGTAGCCGCAGGGAAAGCCGGCAACTGCGCATCGAATCGGCTTGGATGCACAAAGGACGGGTCATCCTCCAGTTGGAAGGGGTGCAGGATTTGACGGCGGCCCGCGCGCTGCGCGGCGCGGTGGTGGAAATCCCCCGCTCGGAGCGAATGCCCCTGCCGCCCGGCCGGTTGTATCTCTCCGACTTGATCGGCTGTGCGGTGCTCGAAGATCAAGAAGTCATTGGAACGGTGGCCGGCTGGGAGGAGACGGGCGCCGCTCCGCTGCTGCGGGTCGAGGGGGCCCAAGGCGAGATTCTTATCCCCTACCGGGAGGAGATCTGTTACGCAGTTGATCTGGCTGCCAAGCAAATTCAGGTGCGCCTGCCCGACGGCCTGCGGCAATTGAACGCGCCGGCCGCGGCGGCAAACGGGAAACGCCCTGGAGGCCCAGCGCAGGATGGGTAACTCATGAAGATCGATGTGGTAACGATCTTCCCCGAATTTTTCACGGGACCGTTCGATCACGGCATTTTACGCCGGGCGCGGCAGTCCGGTCTGGTAGAATTAAGGGTTCACGACCTGCGGCAGTTTGCCGACGACCGGCACCGCACCGTGGATGACCGGCCCTTTGGCGGCGAAGAAGGCATGGTGCTGAAGCCGGAGCCGCTGTTCCGGGCCGTTGAGCACATCCGGGAGCAGGACGGGGCGGCCGGGCGCGTGATTCTGCTCTCGGCGCAGGGCCGGTTGTTCCGGCAGCCGCTGGCGGCGGAACTGGCGTGCGCCCCCCGGCTGGTCCTGCTGTGCGGGCGGTATGAAGGGGTGGACGAGCGCGTCGCGGAGCACCTGGCCGACGCGGAGGTTTCCATCGGCGATTACGTGCTCTCGGGCGGGGAGCTGGCCGCGGCGGTCATTGCCGATGCGGTCACCCGGCTGCTGCCCGGAGCGCTGGGCAATGAAGCCTCGGCGGTGCGGGAATCGTTTGCTCCGGCTGGAGGCGGCGCCGCCGGCCTGCTGGATTGCCCGCATTATACGCGGCCGGCGGAGTTCCGGGAATTCCGGGTGCCGGAAATCCTGCTCTCCGGCGACCATGCCCGCATACGGGAATGGCGGCGCCGGAAGGCGCTGGAAAAGACGTGGAAGAATCGTCCGGATCTGCTGGCCGGGCTGACGCTGGATGCCCAGCAGCGGCAGTGGCTGGCGGAACTGGAGAAGGAAGCTGTGTCATGAATACGTTTGAA
>DATMAF010000451.1:0-2312 GCA_035560315.1 Terriglobia bacterium
CCGGCGGCACAGCAAAGAGGTAAAAGAAATCTGGATGATGGATTACGACGGGGCCAACCAGGAGCGGATCACCCATCTCAACACGCTCTCCTTGACGCCGGCCATCTCGGTGGATGGCACCCAGATCGCGTTCACCACCTACCTCAACCACAACCCGGACATCATGGTGTTTTCCCTGCTGACGAAAAGCCCCCTTTCGTTTTTCAACCGCAAGGGGCTGAACACCACCCCAACCTGGTCGCCCGATGGCACCAAGCTGGCATTTACTTCCTCGGTCACGGGCGACCCGGAGATTTATGTGGGGGATCTGCGGGGCGGCAACGCCAAGCGCTTGACCTATGCCCGCGGCGTGGACATCCAGCCGGCCTGGAATCCCAAGACCGGAGCACAGATTGCCTTTGTCTCCGACCGCAGCGGCCACCCCATGATTTATATGATGGACAGCGAAGGCGCCAACGTCACCCCGATGGTTCAGGGAGGCACCCAGGCGCTCGATCCCGCCTGGTCTCCCAACGGCCGCTTACTGGCCTTTACCTGGAACCAGGATGGGCAGTACGATATCTACCTCATGGATGTGGCGACCCGCCAAATCGTGCAGTTAACCAAAGACAGCGGGCGGAACGAACATCCCAGTTGGTCGCCCGATAACCGCCACATTGTGTTTCAGTCAAACCGGTCGGGCAGCACCCAGATCTGGACCATGCTGGCCGACGGCACCAAACAGCGGCGGCTTACCTCGCAGGGGGAAAATACCGAGCCGGTCTGGTCCAGCCGCTGAACCGGAAGGAACGGACCGCGTGCTCCCTGCGCGACAGGAGGCTCCATGGCGCAACCGCAACATCGCAACCGACCGGCAGCAACGTTGCTCCTGCTCGCCGCGCTGGCCTCCGGCTGTCGCCGCGATGTTCCCCCGCCTCCGCCGCCCCCTCTGCCTTCCAGCGGGTCGTGGAGCCATCCGAGGAACCTGGCCATTCCTCAAAACGCCATTCATCGGGGCGGCACTCATACTAGAATGAAACGGTTTGCTCCGGTGGACGTTGAGTTCAGCTAATGGAACTCGCCTCCGCAACGGAAGTATGGGACAGGCGCACAAGATCTTACTTGGGAGGAAACTGATGAAGAGCAGGTCCGAGAGATACCTGGGAGTCGCAACGCTGTTACTGCTAGTCGCGTTCGCCGGCGCCTGCCGCCGGCCGACGACCCCGCCACCGCCTCCGCCGCCGCCCCCGCCGCCGGCACCAGCCCCCTCGGTCAGTCTGACCGTGGAGCCCTCCGCGATTGAACGGGGACAAAGCGCGCTGCTGCGGTGGAGTTCGCAGAACGCCACCGAACTGGATTTGCAGCCGGGCATCGGCAGGGTGGATCCCCAGGGGACGCGCTCGGTTTCACCCACGGAATCCACCACCTATACGCTGAGCGGGCGCGGACCCGGCGGCTCCGCCTCGGCCACGGCGCGGCTGACGGTTACCGTCCCGCCGCCGCCTCCGCCGCCGCCTCCGGCGCCGGCGCGGGAGCCCAGCCTGCGGGAGCGCTTCAACAGCGCCGTCAGCGACGCCTACTTTGACTTTGATAAGTCGGACATTCGCGACGACGCCCGGGTGGCCTTGACGCGGGCCGCGGAGTTTCTGCGCGCCAACCCCACCGTGACGATTCAGATCGAAGGCCACTGCGACGAACGCGGCAGCGTGGCCTACAACCTGGGCCTGGGCGACCGCCGGGCCAACTCCGCGCGAGATTTTCTGATTTCGCTGGGAGTCTCCGGCGACCGCATCACAACCATCAGCTACGGCAAGGAGCGCCCCTTCTGCACCGAAAGCACGGAGCAATGCTGGCAGCAGAATCGGCGGGCGCACCTGGTCTGCACCAACTGCGGCCAATAAGAACGGCTCGCAGACAAAGCTTCCGGCTCGTTGCGCGCGTCGTTCGGAGCGCAACGGGCCGGCGGCAACCGTTCCGGGAAGCGCCCCCCCGGCGGGGCTTTCCGGGCATCCTCCGCCGGGAGCAGGGGAACTGGATCCCGGCCCACTTCGCCGGAAGGGGGGAACGTCGTGAAACGATATTTCCTAGCCGCCATGCTGTGTCTCCTGATCCTGGCGCCGGCCGGCCGGGCGCAGAACCGCGACATCATCGAAATGAAGCAAAGCCTCGCCTTGCTGCAAGGCATGGTGCGCGAGCTGCAGCGGAACTTCGATGAAAAGATCGCCGTCATGCGCACGCTGGTGGAGCAGTCCACGGATCAGGTTGCGAAGCTGAACAATGAGCTGGCCGCCGTGCAGCAATCGGTCCAGGTAACGGTGGGCAACGCCGGGCAG
>DATMAF010000452.1:0-6754 GCA_035560315.1 Terriglobia bacterium
ATTGCAGCCCCAGAACCGCCTGCACGTGCGCAGAGAACTCCAGGAACTGAATGGGCTTGAACAGGTAGTGGCAACCGCAGTCGCGCAGGAACTGCCGGGTCTGCGGACGCTTGTCCCCGGTCAAAAAGATAATCCGCTCGGGAGGGATCAGGGCATTTTCCCGGATGTGCCGGAACAGTTCGTCCCCGCTCATCTCCGGCATTTGCAGGTCGCAGACCAGCAGGTCGAAAGTCCGGGAAGCCAGCTTGGCCAGCGCCTCCTTGCCGTTAGCCGAAACGTCGATGGAGGTTTCCCACGATTGCAGCACCTTTCGCAGGAGCTGCAAGATTAGCTCGTCGTCGTCCACCAAGAGGATATTCCGGCTGTCCGCCGGGTCGGTCTCGGACAGCTCGTCGCGGTTCACCGGCGTCCAGAATCGCGGAGATCCGCAATACGAACAATGAAATTGCAGGGAGATACCGCCACGCAACTGCCGCACTTGCGCCCCGTTCAGGGCATACGATTTCTGAGCCCTGCAAACCGGGCACCGCAGCGTGACCTGCTTGGTTTCCAGCATCCCCTGTTGTTCTCCCATGCAGCGGCTTCCGGCAGAACGCTTCCGCGTTGCGGAACTGCCTGTTCCGGGCTGCGCAATTGCTCTTCCGGGATTATAGCAGCGCGAGAAGCCGACTGTTGGACGGGGGCGGCGCTTGATACGAATTGGTGAAGTGAGCGTCCGGCCCGGGCCGTTCCGGAAGGAGCCGCCGCCGACAAGCGCCGGCGCCTCAGTGGCGCAATGGACGCATGGCGGGCGCGGCAGGATTCGAACCTGCGACCCTCTGCTTAGAAGGCAGATGCTCTATCCCCTGAGCTACGCGCCCTCAGGGTAAGTATAAAGCAGTGTCGCGGGATCGGCGGTCCCTCATGCCGCACCGCGCCGGCGATGGGTGCTGGGCATCACTGGTTCGCCTATCGCCACCAGGAAAGGCCGGCGTAGAAGTACAGAGCGTTGTGTCCGGGGTTGGCCCGGCCGGTTCCCGCGTTTGAGGTGTGATGGTAGCGGACGCCGACGCTCACGGCCCGCCGCGGGCTTGTAAACCAATAGGCTCCCACCCCTCCCTGCGGGGTGAAGTTGAATGAGGAGGTGCCGGCCGGGAAGTCGCGGGTGGTGAACAGCAGTCCCGCGCCGAGTTGCAGATACGGCACCAGCCGCGGATGCGCCGTGAAGTTGTACTGCCAGAAAAAGGGATTGATCCCCCCGCCAAACAGAGCGCCGTCGCTTTCCCGTGAGGCGGTCGCGGAGGTTACAAAATCAGGGGCCTGCCGGAACCGGAATCCCCCGGGCGCTTCCGCCTGCCGCAGCGCCATGGCGGGAACGATTTCAAAGGCATACTCCAGCGTGCCCCGCAGGGCGCCAGGGCCGTGCGGCGCGGTCAGCACTTTTCCCCAACGCAACTGCACCGCCCAGAATTCGCCGCCGCGCGTGCTGCCGGGCAGATCCGCCGCCCCGCCGCTGGCGAGGCCCCACTCGGTGGCATGCCTTCGCGCCGGGCCGGGAGCCTCCGGCGACTGCGCCTTCCCCTCCGCCCACAGTGCCAACCACAGAATCAGCAAAAGCCGCCGCATAGCCGTCCCGAATCAGTGCCGCCAATTGGGCCGCACGGGAACCAAATCGCCGGATTGTATCACGCGCCGCCTCTCGGATCCGGGCAATGGTCCTATCTGGGATAGTCCGTTAGTCCCGCCCGAAATTGAGACCATTGCTCCATTGGCATCGGGCGCCGACGCGGCTAGAGTGGGAACTGTCAGACGGAGAGGTTGACGGGTAGGACGCCGGGGGGACGGACTTCCAGTCGGCCTTTTCGAGGGGCTGGCACCGTGGCCAGCCCCTTCGTTTTTTCCCGCTTCAGGAGCCCGGCGCGATCAGGTCGTTCAAGGCGCGCAGCATATCCCGCACCGTCAAGATGCCCACCAACTCTCCGCCCTCCACCACCGGCAAACACCCCAGCTTTTTCTGAAACATGATCGATACCGCTTCGGCCAGCGGCGCCTCGGGGCCGATGGTCTGCGGATTGCGGGTCATGACCCTCCCAATGGTGGTTTCCTCGAACACCCGGCTGTAGTCCCGCTCCGAGAGGGGAAGCAGCGTGGTGGGAGAAAATCGCCACAGGTCGCGCTCGCTGATCACTCCTGCCAGCCGCCCGTTTTCCAAAATTGGAATGTGGCGGAAGCCGAACTTGCGGAGGGTGAGCACCGCCTCCAACATGCTCTGGCCCGCCTCCAAAACCTCCACCGGGCTGCTCATGTAATCACGCACCTGCGCCTTCGGAGGCGGAACATTGTTCTCTTGATTTGCCATGCGTCGCTTTTGGCAGGCAACCCTGTTTTGCCGCCCTCCTCCTTTCTTCCGCCTTCCCCGCGACCGGCGGGGTCTAATTCTATATACGCCCATGCAAATCAAAAAGCGCAAAAATGGCATCCAATGAGGGAGAATGAGACTGCGCCTGAGGGGTCCATGACGGGAGGAACTCTTATGAAAACCAGGACTGGCTCGATGATTGCGTTGTGGTTTTTGCTGCTTGCCTGGAGCGCTGCGGGGGCGGAATTGCCCATTCGCCAAGTGGTGCTCTATAAACACGGCATCGGATACTTTGTGCGGTCAGGCCAACTCGGACCGAATGACTCCGTACAACTGGATTTCAACCCCGCCGAGATGAACGACGTGTTAAAGTCGCTCACCCTGCACGAATCCGGCACCGGGCGCATCGCCGGGCTGCGCTACGATTCGAGCGACCCGCTCGACAAGAAGCTGGGCGGGTTTCCCTTCCAGATCGGCCCCGGCCAGCCGTTGTCCGCCATCCTGGACCAGTTGAAAGGCGCGGTGGTGGAACTGCGCTCCGGCGGGGACAACATTCGCGGCACGCTGGTCAGCGCCCGCATGGTGCCCGGCACGGAGCAGCGGCCGGCCAGCGAGCAGATCACCCTGATTCTCGATGGCGGTGAGTTCCGCAACGTGGACTTAAGCACCGTTTCCAGCCTCAGGTTTCAGGAGGCCGCCCTCCAGACCCAGTTCCAGGAGTATCTCCGGACGCTGAACGCGGCGCGCTCGCGCGAGAAGCGCAGCATCTATATTGACTCGACCGGCTCGCAGACCCGCGAAGTGGCGGCCAGCTATATGATCCCCATGCCGGTGTGGAAGTCCTCCTACCGCCTTATTTTCAGCGAGACCGGCCAGCCGACGCTCGAAGGCTGGGCCATTGTCGACAACACCACCGGCGATGACTGGACCAACGTGCAGCTCTCGCTCGTTTCGGGGAGGCCCATCTCCTTCATCAGCCGCCTTTACGAGCCGCGCTACATGAATCGCCCCGTGGTCGAGTTGCCGGAAGATCGCAGCACAGCCCCGGTCGTCTACGGCGGCGCAATCGAACGGGATGAAGCTTCTGTGGTGGAACGCCGGGCGATATCTCCAACTCCTTCTCTTCCAGCCGCATCGCTCATGGCAAAGGAGGAAAGTGGTTCTGGCGCTGGAAGGGGCGGAAGTACGTTCAGCGCCGATACTCGAGAAAGCGCGATTGCCAGCACGGCGGCGGGCGGGGAGCTTGGCGAGCTGTTCGAGTACAGCTTCTCGACTCCCGTTACGGTGCGCAAGAGCGAATCGGCGATGCTGCCCTTCCTGCAAGACAAGGTAACGGCGCGCAAGCTGCTGGTCTTTACGGAACAGGGCTCGGTGAATCCGCTGCACTCGGTGGAGATCACCAACTCCACCGGCAAGACGCTCGACGGCGGCCCCATCACTGTCTATGACGCCGGGGCCTATGCGGGCGAAGCGCTGGTCGAGACGCTCAAGAAGGACGACAAGCGGCTGTTGAGCTACGGCGTGGACCTGGGCACGCGCATCACCACGGCGCTCGATTCGCAGTCGCAGATCGTGCGCGAGATTCACGCCCGCCGCGGCCTGCTCACCACCAAGACCGCCGCGGTCGAGACCAAGGTCTACACCATCAACAATGTCGATGCGGAAGCCAAGACGCTCATCATCCAGCACCCCATCCGGCGCGAGTACACCGTCGTGAGCCAGAAGCCGGTGGAGTCCACCGCCACGCACCACCGCTTCGAGGTGCCGCTGGCAGCGGGGGCGACCGCCAAGTTTCCGGTGACCGAAGAGCGCGTCTATGAGACCAGCACCGCCCTCGTATCCATCAGCCCGGAAGTTCTGATGACCTATATTCAAAACAAGAGCCTGAGCGACGCGGGGCGGGCGCAGTTGCAGCAGATCGCGGACTTGAAGCGGCAGATCGCCGCCAACGATGGGGAGCAGAAGCGCACGCAGAGTTCGATCGACGAACTGTTTAAGGATCAGGAGCGGCTGCGCCAGAACATCAACAGCCTGAACCGCGTCGCCGGGCAGGAGCAGCAGGTGCAGAACTACTCGCGGCAACTGGCCACGCAGGAGACGCAACTGGCCGCGCTGCGCGACAAGCTGGCGCAGTTGCAAGCGGCCAAAACGCGCCTCGAAGCCCAGCTCAACGCCGCCATCGAGACCCTGAGCTTCTGAACCGCCGCCACGATAGCGCCGCCGCGGTCATCCGGAGCGCAGCGAAGGACCTGCTGTTTGAAAAGCAGCCTCCCGGATTGATCGCGGCGATTCTCCCAATCGCACGCGGTGTGCACCGCCCGGAATTTATCGCAGCGATAAACCGATTCGTATGGTAAGCGGAGCTGCCTTTGGTAGCCTGAAAGGTTGAGCCGGTCCGTCGCAGCCGGAGCAGGCATGTCGGCGGGCGGAGCGAGAATTTCAGGGATCTGAGCCGGGCGGAAAGGGAGTGTTTTTGTGAGCGAGGAAACCCAGGTGGTTACCCAACGGGACGCTGATGTTTCCCGGGAGCCGGGGGCCGGCGTGGTGCATCTTTCCGGGAAGGCGTTTGTCCTCGGCTGCGCCATCACCGCGGCCGCCCTGCTGGTCGTCGGTCGCTACGTCGATTTCCCGTCCTGGCTGCTGGCGCTGGAGGTTTTTGCCACCATCATCGGCCTGTTCGTGCTCGGTTCCTTCAAATACCAACTCCACAAGAACGCGCTGACCTACGGAATGCTGCTGGTCATTGCCGCGACCTTCGCCGGCCTGTCCTCCTCCCCCTGGCATGTCGAGATTGCGGAGCGGGGCTGGCCGCGTTTTCTCTACGAGCATTTGCTGACCTTTCGCGGCCTGGACCACCTCATCCATCTCGACACCATGCTGTTCATTCTGGGCCTGACGTTGTTCGTCTCGGTCATCGCCCAGACGCGGCTGCTGGAGGGCGTCACGTTTTTCCTGCTGGGGCGCAACGGCGGCTTCATCCTGCCGACGGTCATTCAGGTCACGGCCGTGGTGGCGTTTTTCTCCGGCATCCTGGACGGCGTCTCCATGATCGGCCTGACCATGCGGACGCTGTTCATCATGATGCTGCTGGCCTGCGCCCCCACCGCGCAGATTCGCTACGCCGTGATGGTCTGCACGCTGGTAACCACGGTCTGCGGCATCTGGCTGGCCTACGGCGAGCCGCCCAACCTGATCATGAAGGCCAACCTGTTCCCTTACCTCGACAATCAGTTCTTCCTGCGCTACTGCGCCCCGGCGGCGGTTGCCAGTTTTGGGGTGGTGGCCTGGCAATTGCGGCGGCGGCTGAAGGGCCAGCGGGTCAATCTGGCCGAACTGGATGTGGTCGAGTCCAAGGTGCAGGACGTCTGCTTTCTGCAGGCCGCCCGTCACGGCGAGGTGTTGAACCCGGTAGAGTTTGCCGAACAGCATGAGAAACAATTGGGCCGCCACTTTGAGCCGGTGCTGAAACGGCTGCGCGCCGGCGAGCCGCTGGGACTGGCGCTGGTAAAAGAGGGCGTCGATCAGGAAACGCGCCGCGACCTGCTGGGCGGCTACATCAGCGACGGACTGGCCGAGTCGCTCGACAAGCATTATCAACTGGAGGCCGCCGGAGACAAGAAAGGGGCGCGTGAGGCGGAGAAGGGTGTCGATCAGGTGCTGATCGCGCTGAGCGGGCTGCGCCGCCGCGCGCAGTGGATCGGGGTGCTGGCGCTGGGCCCCTTCATCGGCATGCTCATCTGGCACGCCATCGATCACGACGTGCCGCTCTTTTTCGCTTCCTTCGCAGGCTTTGCAGTGGCGTTGATGGGCATCTTCAGAATCGAAAAGATGCGGCGGCTGGCATTGCGGGAGGCCAGGCATGAGTTCTCTGAGTACTACTTCCTGCTGCCGCTGTTCTTTTCTGTCTCGCTGCTGACCGAAGCCGGCTTCTTCAATCAACTGCAGGCTCTGATCGATCATGGCATCCGGACGATGGGCCACTCCCATGTCGCGGGCATTCAGTTCCTCGGGGCGACATTCCTGTCGGCGATTCTCGACAACAACGTCGTAGCAGATTTCGCCTCCCGCGCCCTGCATCACCTGGATATCGCCGTGCTGCACCTGTTCGCCATGGCCCAGATCGCGGGCTACGCCGTAGGCGGCTGCTGGACGCACATCGGCTCGGCCCAATCGGTGGTTTCCTATGCCTTCATCAAGCGCGACGTGGACGAGCATTACACGCCGGTGCAGTGGATCAAGGAGATGACCCCCATCATCCTGGAAATTGCCGTCCTGATGGTCGTGCTGATCTATATCGAAGGGGCCCTGTTGCAGTGGCTGCAGTGAAGCAGCCGAGAACTGGTCGTCTGGCGGCACGACTCCTCCCGCCTACGCCGGAGAAGCGCGCTGCTTGCCCTAGCGTTGGGTAAACGGGTC
>DATMAF010000453.1:0-4196 GCA_035560315.1 Terriglobia bacterium
GACGGCTCGAGGGCAATCAGCCGCCGGTTGGCCGTCTGGGCCGCGATCCGGTAGCGCGTAAAGCGATACTCCCCGCGGGCGGGCAGCACCACCCCGTCGCTGATCTCGAAGTCCTCCTCCAGTCGCTCGTAGTTCGGCGTAATGGTGAACTCGAAATTGTCGCCGGAATGCGTCTCCAGCCCGAAGACTTTCATCTCCAGGATGCGGGTGAGCAGATCGTTCTGCAGGTCGGTTTGAAACTCCAGATCGGCGTTGAACTCAAAGCTTCGTATCCAGGGATGCCCGCTGGGACGGGGAGCATAGGTGACGAACGGATTGTAACGGCGGTAGGCGGTGCGCGCGACAAACCCGACGGCGGGATCGAAATTCTTGCGCACCTCCCGATAGGCGAAGGAAAGATCCCAGGGGTCGTTCGGGAACTCCATCTCGGCCCCAAAGGCAAGATTGTCGCCGGAGCGCCCCGGGCCGGGCGAGGCGCCGAGAAGGAAGCCCCTGAACTCCAGATTTTGATCGCCCAGGAAACTGCTGGTGGCCAGGACCGTGTCCAATCCCCAGGTGTGCAGCGCCTCGCCCTCGCCGCGCCTCGCCCGCCGGGTGAAGAGGCCGCCCACGTACGATTGTGAAAAGATGCGGCGCTTCAGCCGGCCGACGAGGAAGTCGTCTCCAGGCAGGCCCCGGTCTTCACCGGTGCGCACGTGCAGCAAGCCGACATCCTGACGGCCGATCTGCCCCGTGAGCTTGGTTCCGAACTCGATCTTTTGCGGTTCCCGGTTCTCGCTCAGCCCGATGCGGCGGCTGAAGAAGGGGAAGACGCGGACATCATCGTCGAACGCGTCGTTGGAGGCAAAGTCGAAGAATCCGGAGCCTTCCAGGAAAAAATCCCGCTTCTCGTCAAAGAAGAGGGAGAACCGCGTCAGATTCACCTGACGCTCGTCGACCTCGGTCTGCGCGAAATCGGTGTTGAGCGTGAAGTTCGCCCGCAGGCTTGGCGTCAAGCTGTAGAAAATGTCCCCGCCCAGATCGGCCTGCACCACGGTGTGCTCTTGGCCGCGGCCCGGAGCGGCGAAGGCGGTTCCCAGCACATAGGGCTTCAAATCCAGACCGATCCCCTGGCTGACCTCGCGAATGCCCTCCAGCCGGCCGGTGTTGGTAAGCCGCCGCAGGCCTTGATTGCGGGGAATGCCGGTCCACAGGCTTTCTTCGCTCTTGCGCCGGACGGTGCGCTGGAAATTGATTCCCCAGGCGGGCGCCTGGGGATCGAAGTTCAGGGTGCGGAAGGGGATCTCGATTTCGGCCGCCCAGCCGATCTGGCTGCGCCGGACTTTGGCGGTCCAGATGCCGTCCCATTGACGGCCGTCCTCCATCCCCAGCAGCGAATCTCCCATCAAGCCGGAGGGGTTGATCTCGAAAAAGTAGCCGGTGCGGCCGTCGAAATAGGGATCCAGAACCCACATAAAGCGGTCGTCGGAAGAAAGGAACTCATCGCGGCGGCGCTGGATGCCGCGCATCTTGTCCGGCTCGGAATCAAAGCAAATCACGCCGAGGTAGAGCCGTTCGCGGTCGAACACCACCCGCACCTCGGTTTTTTCCGTGGCGGGCTGGCCGAAGTCAGGGTCCTGTTGGAGGAAGTTGGTAGCCGGCTGGGCCCGCTCCCACACCGCTTCCTCGAGCACGCCGTCCAGCTCAATCCGCTCGCCATCGGCCAGGCGCACCGCATGCATTACTGGCCGGCCGTCCTGTGGGGCTTGGCCAAAAGCCCGCGAAAGATCCAACAGCCCTGCCGCCAGAACGGGCAGCAAGGCGACCGCGACTGTTCTGCGCATCGACTCTCCCGGAGTGGGTTGCGATACCCCGTGTGCAACGGGGCTGGCGCTTGGCAGGCATCCGCTCCCGGCGCGGCCGCCGTCCAACGCCGGACCGCATGCTTGCTCGGCCCCAAATGCTTAATAAACGTCTGGCGGCGATTCCGTTGCGCTTATTTGTGAGCGGGTGAATGAGGTGGGCGGGGAACGGTGAGAGAAAAATGGTCCCTCATCCCCGGAAAGATTCTTCGGCTCACGGTCGAGGATTGGCGCCGCAGGAAAATCTCTGGGGCTGGCACTTGGGCCAACCGGCAGTTCCTGCGGCGCGCTGCCTAGGGAGTTTTCTTTGCCGTCCAATTTACGGTGGCGCCGCTGGCTCCCACAAACGTGCCGGTGATCTCATCGCCGCTGAGCGTGCCTTTGTAGGTGATCTTGCTGACCTCGCCCGAGGGTTGCTTGCGCTCCACCTTGAACTCGATGTTGTTGCCGCTGATCTTCCCTTCCACGATCGGTTCCTTCACGCCGGCCGAATTCACCATCTCGCCGGTGAAGGTGTCGCCCGATTGCTGGAAAGTGATGGTTTGCTCGGCGGTGCCGCGAGCGCTGACCGTTTTTGCTTTCCAGGTTCCGGAAATGCTGGCGGTCTGCGCCCACGACCAAACCGCTGCCAGCGCCAATACGGGAATGAAGGAGTAGTTGAATTTCATGGTCGCTTGCCTCCTGCGGCATATCTTAGCATCAAACCGATCCAGCGCGGTTGGCGTGCCGCCAGCGGGCAAACGACAGAATTCCTGGATAGTGTTTCAAATTTTTACACTTGAGACAATCTGGGGCCTGGCCAGGCAGTGAATCGCACACGGAACCAACCCGGATTCAGCAGGTTCACTGTTGGCTAGCCGTTTGCTAGGAACGCTATGGCTGTTGTCGCAAGATCATGGGAGAGCGTCGCAAGCATCGCCGTTACATCCTCACGGGCCGTGTTCGGCTCAGGATCTATGCAATGGAGTTCTGGGGGGATCTGGTCAACTTTGGCGCCGGGGGAATGCTCATCCGCACCCCCTACACGCTGCCGGAGAAGACGACCATCCAGTTCCTGCTTAGCCCGGACAACTATCCCGACGTATTGGAGGTCTCCGGGCAAGTCGTCGGAGGGCATGGATGTCTGGCGGCCATTCAATTTCTGGAACACACCAATGGAGCTCGCTTTTTGCTGCAATGGCTGGCCGCTGAAAACTATCCCTGGACTGGCGGAGAGGGCTTGGAAATAAACGATCTTGGAGGGGAGCAGAACCAGCCGGCCCGGCCCCCGGCCGCCTCCCTCAGCGAGGCCGAACTGGAGACCTCGCAGGAGTGGATCTACCAAAATGCATAATGCCCGCCACCCGGGGCGGTGAGCCGCGCCAGAGGCAGCCCGGTTGTTCCCTGTCAAACCGGGCGGGTTTTCAAAGAAACTGCGGATACGCCCTGCAACTTCTGTATTTCTCTTTCCATCTTATCGTTAGCGAGCATTCGCAGGCTCCCGTCGGAAGACGCCATCGAGAGGTGGTATCGCTGCCTGGAAACGCTGGCGGAGAAAGGAACTACCCACGGAAGGTGGTGTTTGTATAATCGAAGCACGGCGGGAGCGGTGCGGGTAAGCTCATGTCCCTTTGGAGAACTGGCCTTGGGGTGGGAATCTCTCTTCTGCTGACTGTGGCAGTGGCGCGGAGCCAGCAGAGGGAATCCACCGCCGGAGATGGCCACCATCACGACGGCGCGGAAGCGGATGCCCTGCGCGCGATGGCATCACAGAAGGTATCGTCCAACCCGCACGTCAAGATGACGGCGCTGCGCCCGCCCAGCGAAGCCGACCGCCGCCAAGCCGACGAGATCGTGGCCCAACTGCGAGCAGCACTGAAAAAATACAAAGATTACCGGGTCGCCATGGAGGAAGGCTACCAGCCTTTTCTTCCCAACCTTCCTCAGAAGGAATATCACTTCACCAATTACCGTTATGGCCTGATCGGTTCCTTGTGGTTCCGGCCGTCCAAGCCGACGTCGCTCCTCTACAAGAAAACAAAATCGGGCTATGAGCTGGTGGGGGCCATGTACACGGCTTCCCGGTTTGCGACGGAATCCGAGCTCAACCGCCGCATCCCATTGAGCGTGGCTCGGTGGCATGCGCATATCAACATCTGCCTGCCCCCGAAATCCGAGTACGCCACCGCCGATTGGCAACGCTTCGGCTTCGCCGGCTCCATCACCGCCGAAGCGGAATGCCGCGCGGCGGGGGGCACGTTCCATCCGCAGATGTTCGGCTGGATGGTTCACGTCTACCCGTTTGAAAAATCGCCGGAAAAAATCTGGGCCCATTAGCTGGGCCGGCATCCGGCCGGCGCTTCCGGCTTGCCAAGC
>DATMAF010000454.1:0-6061 GCA_035560315.1 Terriglobia bacterium
AGTGGTGTAGATCCGTTTCGGGTCGCGGATGCCCATGTTCTGGGCGCGTTCGACCAGTTCCGGCTTGTCCAGCACGAGCCGGGCGAGAATTTCCCCGTTCAGGCAGCGGAGCGCCGCGGCCGTCAGCACGCCTTCCGGCGCGCCGCCGATTCCGAAGACGGCGTGCACCCCCGTGCCGACCACGGCCGCGGAAATCCCGGCGGAAAGGTCGCCGTCGCCGATCAACCGGATGCGGGCTCCCGCGGCGCGGATGTCTTCGATCAGCTTCTTGTGGCGCGGCCGGTCGAGCACAATCACCACCAGGTCTTCAATCTCGCGGTCCAGCCGCCGGGCGATGCGCTTCAGGTTCTCTTTGGGGGGAGCGTCCAGGTCAACCACGCCTTTGCAGGAGGGACCGACAATAATCTTTTCCATGTAGCAGTCCGGGGCGTTCAGCAGTCCGCCGGCCTCGCTGGCCGCCAGCACCGCAATGGCGTTGGGTGCGCCGGTGGCGCACAGATTGGTTCCCTCCAGGGGATCCACCGCGATGTCCACTTCCGGGAAGGCGTTCGCCGCGCCGTTCTTCACGCCCACCTTCTCTCCAATAAACAGCATCGGCGCTTCGTCGCGCTCGCCCTCCCCGATGACGATGGTGCCGCGAATCGGCAGCGTGTCCATGGCGCGGCGCATGGCTTCGACCGCCCGTTCGTCGGATTTGCGCGCGTTGCCCTCGCCCATGGTGCGCGCGGCCGCGATGGCGGCTTCTTCGACTACGCGGAGAAATTCAAGCGATAATTCCAGTTCCATAGCCTGCTTCCTTACTCCAGAATCCAGAGGGGGAAATCCGTTTCCGGATCCGGCGGAGGACGGGACGCCCGATGCGGCGCCGGGCGGCCGGAGGCCGCAGCCTTCCGCCGGTTATTCGATCACCGCGAGCACGGTGTCCGCCTCCACGGTATCCCCGGCGGAAACCTTCAGTTCTTTGACGGTCCCGGCGATGGGGGCCACCACCGGAATCTCCATCTTCATCGCTTCGAGCAACAGGATGACGTCGTCTTCCTTCACCTGATCGCCCACTTTGCACTGCACCTGCAAGACCTTTCCGACCATTGGCGCCGTCACCTGCTCAGCCATTCCACGTTCTCCTTCGAGAATTCCCTGGTACCGCAAGGGATCAGCCCCTCTGCACCGCGAGGCTCAAACTCATCATAGTACCATCAACAGCGGCGGCGCTGTCGAATTCCTGGGCCGGAGGCGTTCCGCGGCGGGAGGGCATCCCGGCGCCTGGAGCCGTCAGACGGGGCCGTTGCCGTGCTTCCGCGGCGGCAGCAGATCCTGCTTGTTGCGGCACAGCTCCAGCGCCCGGATGATGCTGGGGCGCATCTCGCGCGGGTCGATGATGTCATCCACGTGCTGCAAGGCCGCCGAGTAGTACGGATTGACGTAGCGCTCAAAGAATTCGTTCAGCTTCTGCTGGCGCACCGCCTCGGGATCGGCGGCGGCGGCGATCTCTTTGCGGAACAGGATGTTGACGGCCCCTTCCGGCCCCATCAGGCAAACTTCGGCGGTGGGCAGGGAAAAGACAAAATCCGCCCCCAGGTCCTTGCTGCACATGGCCAGGTAGCCGCCGGCATACGCCTTGCGCAGCACCACCGTGATCTTCGGCACGGTGGCGTTGGCGTAGGCGAACAGCATCTTGGCGCCATGCCGGATAATGCCCTTGCGTTCCGACTCGTTGCCGATGAGGTAGCCGGGCACGTCCTGCAAATTCACCAAGGGCAGGTTGAAGGCGTCGCAAAAGGTGACGAACCGGGCGCCCTTGTCGGCGGCATCCACGTCCAGCGCACCGGCCCGCACCAGGGGGTTGTTGGCGACAATCCCCACCGGGTAGCCGTCGAAGCGCGCCAGGCCGATAATGATGCTGGTGGCGAAGTCCTTCTTGAGCTCGAAAAACTCGCCGTCGTCCACAATTTCGGCGATGACCTTGTGCATGTCATAGGCGCGGCGGGGTTCGGTGGGAATGATCTTCAGGAGCTTCTCCGAGGTCCGGCCCGGCGTGTCGGCGGGAGGGCGCCGCGGCGGGGCTTGCGAGCAGTTGTCCGGCAGATAGCTCAGCAGGCGCTTGGTCTGTTCGATGCAGTCGCGGTCGTCTTCCGCGGTCAGGTCGGAGACGCCGCTGATGGCGCCATGAATGTCGGGGCCGCCCAGCTCCTCGTTGGTGGTTTTCTTGAAGATCACCGCTTCCACCAGGGGCGGGCCGGCGATAAACATATAGCTGGTCTTGCGGACCATGAAGATGAAATCCATCAGCGCCGGCGAATAGGCCTGGCCGCCCGCGACCGGCCCCATGATCAGGGCGATCTGCGGGATCACCCCGGAAGCGCGGGAATGGCGGAAGAACAACTGCCCGTATTCGCTGAGCGCGCCCATCTGCTCGGTCACGCGAGCGCCGCCCGAATCGTTCATGCCCACCACCGGGACGCCCATCTTGCGCGCCAAGTCCACCGCTTTGCAGATCTTCTTGCCGTGCCGCTCGCCGTAGGTTCCGGCCACCACCGTGAAGTCTTCCGAGTAGGCCACCACTTGCCGCCCATTGACCTTCCCAAACCCGGTGACGACGCCATCGGCGGGCAACTCCGCCTGGTCCAGGCCATAGTCGGTACCGATGTGCTTGGCAAACAGGTCGAACTCCACGAAAGTGCCGGGGTCGAACAAGGCGTCGAGCCGCTCGCGGGCCGTCATCTTGCCGCTGGCGCGCTGCTTTTCGAGCGCCTTCTCGCCCCCGCCCAGCCGGAGCCGGGCTTTGCGCTCGTTCAATTCGCGGATTTTCTCTTCCATCGTGCTCATCGTGCGCTCTCCCGGCGGCCGCCGCCCTAGCGGTTGGCCTTGCGCAGCCCCAAGGCGTCCTGCGCAATGATGACCTTCTGGATGTTGGCAGAGCCTTCCACGATCTGGTAGGAGCGCGAGTCGCGGAAGTACCGTTCGATGGGATACTCCCCGGAGTAACCATAGGCGCCGTAGATTTTCAGAGCGCAGTCCGCGGCATAGGCGCAGGCTTCCCCGGCGTAGTACTTGGCCATGGAGGTTTCCAGCGTGTTCGGCCGCCCCTGATCCTTGATGGCAGCCGCCCGGTAGAGCAGCAGCCGCGCCGCCTCCTCCTGCACCAGCATCTGCGCGATCATGTCCTGGATCATCTGGAACTCGGCGATTTTCTGGCCGAACTGCACCCGCTGATTGGCGTACTGCACGGCAGCCTCGCGGCAGGCGCGCGCCACGCCCACGGCCCCGGCGCCGCAGGAAAGCCGCGTGCTGTTCAGCTCCGTCATGCAGATTTTGAATCCGTCGCCTTCCTTGCCGAGCAAGTTTTCCTTGGGCACCCGGCAGTTGTCGAAGAACAGCTCGCCGGTCGGGGAGGCCAGCGCGCCGAGCTTTTCCGCGATGGGTTTGGACGTCACGCCCGGAGAGTGCAAATCCACCATGAAGGCCGACATGCCCTTGTACTTCGTCTTCGGATCGGTGTAGGCATAGACCAGCGCCACGTCGGCCACCTGCGCATTCGAAATCCAGGTTTTCGATCCGTTCAGGACATAGTGATCGCCGTCCTTGATGGCCGTGGTGCGCATGGCGCCGACGTCGGAGCCGGCGTCGGGCTCGGTGATGGCAAAGCAGCTCAGCCATTCGGCGCTGACGATCTTGGGGACGAACCGTTGCTTCTGCTCCTCGGTGCCGAAATCCACCACCGCCCGCGCCGGGCCCACCTGCATATTGATGGCGACCCGCATGGAGCTGTGGATGCGGGCGATTTCTTCGGTGATGATGACCAGGGAAATCCAGCCGGAGTTGGTGCCGCCGTATTCTTCCGGAACCACGCAGCCGAAAAAGCCCAGTTCCCCCATCTTGCGCACCAAGTCTTTGCGAAACCGGTGGGCGCGGTCATCCTCATCCACGGTCGGGGCGATTTCCTTCTCGGCAAACTCCCGCGCCGCTTGTTGAATCGCCTGTAATTCCTCGTCCAGATCGAAATTCACGATGCCTCCTCGTTGCGTCCCCGCCAGCCGCCGCGTGGAACGGGGCGCGCCCTCCAGTCCGCCATTATTACATAAGCCCGCCAGCGCCGATGCCGGCCGCAGCGCCCCGGCCCAGCCGTCCGGTACTTTGCGTGCGCCGGTTGTTCCGGCCGGGGAGACCGGCGCGGATGTTGCTTTAGCATGTCGTTTTCCAACAGCGAGACTTTCCAAAGAGGCGCTCCACCGGCGGCTCCGGCGCGTTTTTTTCTTAGATAGATACGCCCTTCGCCCCCCTTCGGCCGGGAGCTTCAGAAGCGCGAAAAAACACAGACAGCCAATGGCGCGGGGCGTCATATACCCCAGCAAGTGCGGCAGGCAACGCACGCTTGCAGCTCTTTCCGTGATAGAATAATTTGTTGCCAACAAGGAGGGGAGGGCGTTCGCTTGCCGTCGGCGTATATTCCGGTCGTCATTTTTCTGATTCTTGCAATCCTGTTTCCCGTCGTTACGCTGCTGGCCGCCAAGCTGGTGCGCCCGGCCTCTCCCTTCGCGGCGAAGCTGCGGCCGTACGAATGCGGCATCGAGCCGGAATCGGATTCCCGCGGGCGCTACACGGTGCGGTTTTATATTGTCGCCATCCTGTTTGTGATCTTCGACGTGGAAACGATCTTCCTGTTTCCGTGGGCGGTGCAGTTCCGCGTGTTGGGTCTGTTTGGTCTGATTGAGATGGGGATTTTTCTCGCCATCCTGATCGTCGCCTACTTTTGGATTTACAAGAAGGGCGCGCTCGATTGGGTGTAAGGACGATCCGCTCCGTCATGCGCGGCCATCGCTGCCGAGATTAAGAAACCGCCATGAACCGCTTCGCATTGCTCCTGGCCGCGGAGAATCCGCTGCTGGTGTATGTCCAGCGGGTCTTCAGCCCCGATCCATTTCGCGGCATCTACCAGGTCAACGCGTTTGATTTGCTGATCCTGATCCCGTATTTTGCCGTGCTGATCGTGCTGGCCTTTTACGGTTCGCACCGCTACCTTTTGCTGTACCAGTATTACCGCAACCGCGACAAGCGGCCGCAGCCGCCGGAATGCCCTCCGGACTGGTGGCCGCGGGTGACCGTGCAGCTTCCGGTTTACAACGAACGCTATGTGGTGGAGCGGTTGATCGAGGCCGCCTGCCGCATTGACTACCCGCGCGACCGGCTGGAAATTCAGGTGCTCGATGATTCCACCGACGATACCGTCGCGCTGGCCCGGCAGTGCGTGCAGCGGCACGCCCGCCAGGGCCATCCCATCCGCTACCTGCACCGCGAGCATCGGGAAGGCTTCAAAGCCGGCGCGCTGGCCGAAGGGCTCCGTTCCGCCACCGGCGAGCTGATCGCCATCTTCGATGCCGACTTCCTTCCGCCGGAGGATTTTCTCCGCCGCACCGTCCCCTATTTCATCGATCCCGGCGTGGGAATGGTCCAGACCCGCTGGGCGTATATCAACCGCTCCTATTCCTGCCTGACCCAGGTGCAGGCCATTTTGCTCGACGGCCATTTTGTCTTCGAGCACGGCGCCCGCTCTCGCAGCGGCTGTTTCTTCAATTTCAACGGCACCGCCGGCGTCTGGCGCCGCCGGGCGATTGAGGAGTCCGGCGGCTGGCAGCACGACACGCTCACCGAAGATACGGACCTGAGCTATCGCGCGCAGCTTCGCGGATGGAAATTCCTCTACCTGCCCGAGGTGGAGTGCTTGAGCGAACTGCCGGTGGAGATGAACGCCTTTAAGACTCAGCAGGCCCGCTGGGCCAAGGGCTTGATCCAGACCGGCCGCAAGCTGCTTCCCCTCATCCTGCGGGCCCCCCTGCCGTGGCGCATCAAGCTGGAGGCTTTCTTCCACCTGACCGCCAACATCTGCTATCCGCTGATGAGCCTGCTGGCGGCCCTGATTCTTCCGGCCATCATCGTGCGCTTTTATCAGGGCTGGTTCCAGATGCTGTATATCGATCTGCCGCTCATGATTGCCGCCACCGGCTCCGTCTCGACCTTCTACCTCAGCAGCCAGCGCGAGCTGTTTCCCGGCCATTGGCGGGAC
>DATMAF010000455.1:0-4970 GCA_035560315.1 Terriglobia bacterium
TGCAGAAAGCTCGCAAACCCCAGGTCGGGGTTCAGCTCCAGCACTTTGCCCGCGGTTTCCACGCCCTTTTCCCACTCCCGGTTCTGGATATATAACGTGGCCAGATTCACGAGCGGAGGCAGATACTCCGGGTCGGCGCCGGTGGACTTCTCAAAAGCCGCCACGGCCTTCTCGCGCTCGTTGCGCCGCAATTGAATGCGTCCAATCTCGTTCCAGGCGGCGGCGTAGCGGTCATAGATCTGTACCGCCTTTTCCAGATGCGGCATGGCGGCGTCCGGCTTGTTCTTCTGAAGTTCCTTAACGGCCTTCTCAAACTCTTTGCCGGCTTCTTTCGGGACCATCAGCGAGGTCACGCTGACCGCCGAGCCTTTCATCGTCCCGATGCGCTCCAGAATCAGATTGCCCACGTCCAGCCGCCCGAAATCGGAGGTGTGCGGGAGCGGAAAGCTTCGGGGGCGGTAGCCCGCCACCGAGACCCGCAGTTCGCAGCCGGCGAGCGGGTTTCCGTATCGCGTGGGCAGGCCCTGCATGTTCGGCGAGAGCATCTGCGAACCTTCATTGCTGGCGCTGAAGTCAATGTTGCTCTGGGCGCCGCCGCCGAGGTTAAAGGTGAAGTAACCGCTCAAGTCGGTGTGGATCACTTGCAGCGAGCGCAGGCCGCAGTTCAGCTCCACCGAGACGGGCTCGGAAAGCGGACGCGCCAGCTCGGAAAGCACACGCCCTGTCACGAATGTTGGTCCCCGATAGGGCTCGGCTGGCCGCGGTGTAGGGCGCGTGGTGCGCGTGTTTGGGGAGGGCGTGGACGGCTGGCTGCTCCCGGATCCGGAGCTGCCCCCCGGGGAGCTTTGTCCCAGGACCGGCAGCGCCGCCAGCAAGATCCAGAGCGTCGCATAGAACCCGTACGCAAGGGAGTGCCTCATGCGGTCACCTCGAGTTCCAGAGTTTGCCGATTGCTCTCAGCCTACCGCAGAATCTCTTGAAAGAAAAGACAATTCTTGCGGAACGGCGGATGCCCGCAGGTAAGGCAGTCAGCTCGACAAAAGGGTTGCAAAGGCCCGCTGCCAGCGCGATACTGGCAGCACGGGAAGGCGGCATGTTCGGGATTCGCATTCGCAAAGGGTGGGAGTTGCCCGATCGCCTGGCAACGCCGGAGCGCTGGCGGCTCCCCCGCCGGCAGTTTCTCCAGTGGGCGGGAGTTGCCGCCGCCGGGGCCTGGAAGCTTCCTTCCAACGCCCAGTCCATTCCGGCGGTTCCAAGAAACTCCCGCTACAGCCTCGACCGGCCCATCACGCCGGAGCGCGTGGCATCGCGCTACAACAACTTCCGCGAGTTTTCTGATCAAAAGGAAGCGGTCTGGATGCTGGCCGAACAGTTCCAAACACGGCCCTGGACCGTGCGCCTGGGCGGGCTGGTGCGGAAACCGCGGACCATCGACCTCGATGAATTGATCCGCCGTCTGCCGCTTGAAGAGCGCCTCTACCGCCACCGTTGCATTGAAGGCTGGTCGATGGCGGTGCCCTGGACGGGCTTTCCGTTTCAGTCGCTGCTGGCCCTGGTGGAGCCGGCCAGCGCTGCCCGCTATGTCGTGTTGACATCGTTTTACCGGCCAGAGCAGGCCGAGGGACAGCGCCTGCGCAAGCAGTACCCGTGGCCGATGCGGGCCGCCGTGACCTTACCGGAAGCGATGAATGAGCTGGCCTTTTTGGTGACGGGGATGTACGGCCATGACCTGCCCAAGTCCAATGGCGCGCCCCTCCGGGCGGTCTTTCCCTGGAAGTACGGATTCAAGAGCACCAAGTCGATCGTTGCCATCGATCTGACCGCGGATCCGCCGCAGAACCTCTGGAAGGAACCGGGCTCGTCGCACCACGACTTTTACGCCAACGTGAACCCGCGCGATGCCGGCCCCCGCTACAATCAATCGCGCGAGCGCGTCATTGGCACGTGGGAAACCCGCCCCACGCTTCCCTACAACGGCTACGGCGAGTTTGTCGCCCACCTGTACTGAGTCGTGCGGCTGCCCTCTGCGCGCCGGGAATCAGGCGGGGACAAAATAAACGTCGGTCGGTTTGAATTTCGAGTTGCGCAGGAATTGCGCCCGCACCTTCATGCCGATTTTGATCTCCTCCTGCGAGGGTCCCACCAGGCGCGCCAGAAACAGCGTGTCCACCCCATCGAACTCCACCAGAATCAGGTGGAAGGGGGTTTCCTTCAGAAACGCTTCGCTGCCGTAGTAACAGGTGGTCCAGGTGTGAATGCGGCCTTCGAGCGGCAGTTCGATCCACTTCGTGGGCGCCCCGCACTGCATGCAATAGGCGCGCGGGGTGGCAAAACGGTAGCGGCAGCCGCTGCACTCGCTGCCCATCAGCTTGCCTTGCGACAGGCCGACGAAGAAGGGCGAGTCCTCGGCGTAGCTGTGAATGTAGTCGATCTCGTAATGATTCTTGATGATGAGCGGGTCGGTGTGAAAGACGACCGTCCCCTCATCAGTCTCTGGCAGCCGGATCTTCGGCGTGGCCGCAGTGCTGCGTTGGGACGGCCGCGAAGCTCGTCTTTTTGTGGAGAACTTTGGGCGAGATTTCATGATTTAACAAATTCCCTTTACCGCCTGCTCGATGGCGTCTTCCTTCCCTATCTCCTGCCGGCCGCGGCTGATGCACAGAACGGCGGGCTGGAAACCCCGTGCCAGTCTGGCAACCCATCCGCGGGGGCCATTTAGACTTTCCCCCGGCGACTTCTCCTGACCATTCTGCTGCCTCCCTTGGCAAGTCCGACAACGATCTCTTGGTGCTTCGGTTGGGGAGCAGAAGTCGTACCCAACTCCCCGTCAATCAATTCATACGGCTTGCCATCTGCCGGCAACCAGCCATGCTGTTCGTCGGTTATCATAGCGTGGAGTCTGCGTCATCCGTTTTAATTCTAAAGCCAAAAACCCGCCCCTTCCCAGTCCCGCTCGGATTCAAAATGCCCGCTCCAGGATGCTGCATGTGACGTAGGTGCCGGTGCCGGCATGGCTGTGGATCAGCCCGCGCATGGGCCGGTTTTTTGACTTGGGCTTTACTTGCAGATAGCCATCTCCTCCATGGTGCTTAGCCACGGTACCCTGCAATTGCCAGAAGGCAAAGACCGCTTGCATCAGGCCGGTGGCTCCGACCGGGTGGCCGCAGGCGATCAAGCCTCCGGAGGGATTCACCGGAAGCACCCCGCCCAGTTCCGGCTTTCCGGAGTCGATGAAGGCTCCGCCTTCCCCATAGCGGCACAACCCTAAATCTTCGTAGGTCTGAATCTCGCTGGAGGTATAGGCGTCGTGCAGTTCGATGAAGTCGAGGTCCTCCAGCGGATGGCCGATCCCGGCTCTTTCGTAAGCCATTTTGGCGGCCATGCGGCCGGCGCGGAAGGAATGCACGCCGGGATATTTCAGGTTCTTATACCAGCGGGCTTCTTCGTGCGGCAGCAGGAGGACCTCCTGATGCGGCCGGTCGGCCATGCGCATGGCGTCGGAACCCTGGCCCACCCCGACGATTTTCACCGGCCGGTCGGTGACCCGGGAGGCCACTTCTTCGCTCGCCAGGATGCAGACCGCGGCGCCGTCGGACATCGTGCAGATGTCGAGCAGCGTCAGCGGATAGGCCACCATCGGCGCGCTCCGTACCTCCTCAACGGTGAGCTTGCGATGCTTCTGCGCCCAAGGATTGTGCAGCGCGTTGGAATGGTTCTTCACCGAAACCTTGGCCAACTGCTCCACCGTCGTCCCGAATTCGTGCATATGGCGGACAACCATCATGGCGTAGTAGCCGGTGTAAAAGCCGCCCACCGGATAGTCAAAGTTGGTGTCCGAGGCCAGCGCGATAAATTCGTTGCCTTTCCAGGTATTGACGTGGGACATGGTTTCAAAGCCCATCGCCACGACGCAGTCCATCCAGCCGCTGGCCACATGCCGCCAGGCTTCCTGGAAGCACAGTCCTCCGGTGGCGCCGCCGCCTTCCACGCGGATGGTCGGCTTGGGAACCAGTCCGCACATGTCCACGGCCATGATCCCGGCCATGAGCTGGCGCGTGAAGTGGTCCGAGAAATAGCTGACCACGCTGCCGTCGATGTCCTGGCGGCGCAGTTTGGGAACGTCGCGCAGGGCGTAATCGAACGCTTCCTTCACCATGACGCGGAAACTCTTGCGCGGTTCCGCCTTGCGGAACTTCGTGATGCCTCCGGAAATCATGTAGACGGGTCTCATGAGCGGTTCCCTTCCATTGCCTGGGCCGGGTGCTCCGTTATCCGTTTGCAGGCGCGGACGCCGCAGTCGGCGGCACGTGGGAGCGGATGAATTCGACGATGCTTTCCAGCGACGTCCCCGGCGGAAAGACCTCGGCCACCCCCAGGCGCTTCATGGCGGCGATGTCGGCATCCGGAAGGATGCCGCCCAGCAGGACCAGCACATCTTGCAGGCCCCGCTCCCGGAGCAGCGCCATGACGCGCGGAACGATGGTATTGTGGGCGCCGGAGAGGATCGAGAGTCCGATCACATCGGCGTCCTCCTGGAGCGCCGCGCTGACGATCTGTTCCGGAGTCTGCCGCAGCCCTGTGTAGATCACCTCCATGCCGGCATCGCGCAGGGCGCGGGCGATCACCTTGGCGCCGCGATCATGGCCGTCCAGGCCCGGCTTGGCGATAATCACCCGAATTGGCCGTTGACGGGCAACCGGCATGGCGGTACGGTCTCAGGGTATCACAAGGGAAGTGGGGGCAGGGAGCGTTGCTGCGCAGCCAGTGACAAAAACGGCAAAAACTCAGCCGCCGGCCAGCGCCCGTTCGAGGTCCATCCCGCGCTTCTCCAGCAGGGTTCCCGTGGAACGGTCCAATTCGACCAGAGCCTTGGCGTATCCAACCCGCGCGCGCACCTCGGCAAGCCGCGCCGAAAGCAAATCCCGCTGCACACGAATGACGTTGTAGGCGGTGGAAGTCCCGGCGCGGAG
>DATMAF010000456.1:0-2764 GCA_035560315.1 Terriglobia bacterium
CAACCCCGCGCAGCCACGGCGCAGCGCAAGCCACCCAATAAAAAGCGCCGCCCGTCTTTCCGCCACAGCCCTTCACACCCTTTTATAATAGACGCTGGAGAAAACGTATGGATGCAACGATCTCATACCCCGCACGAGGCAGGAACCCTTTATGACCGCCGTGGTCGCCGTGTTCCGTTATCAGGGAAACCTGGGACTGCCCCAGCTCCAAAAGCTGGGCGAGTCGTACGCGCACCTGGGGATTCGAAACATTCAGGTAAACGAGCACGACCGGACGCTCACAGTGGAGTACGACGCGACGCGGATGGATCAGCATGGTTTGGCGGCGCTGCTGCGCCGGATGGGCATTCCCTTGACCGGCAATGCGTCCGGCTAGAAAGCGAGGCAGCATGTCGGTTTGGAAGATGCTGGGACTTGATCCGCAGAAGCTGCTGTCCGGCGGCGCCGGCAGCCGCGCCGAAGCCGCAGAGACGGAGACCGTGCGGAAGATCGTCGCGGCGCTCGACCGCATGGAACCCGATCGCGCCCGGCAGTTGGCCGCCTACGCCTATTTGTTGAGCCGGGTGGCCTTCGCGGACCACAAGATCAGCGCGGAGGAGACCAGCGTAATGGAGCGGCTGGTCATGCAGCGAGGCCAACTGCCGGAGGAGCAGGCCATCCTGGTGGTGCAGATGGCCAAGACCCAAAGCCTCCTGTTCAGCGGCACGGAAAACTTTCTGGTGGCGCGGGAATTTGGAAAGATCACCACGCGGGAACAGAAGCTCGCGCTGTTGCACTGTCTTTACTCGGTCTGCGCCGCCGACCGCAGCATCTCCACCGTGGAAGACAATGAGATTCACAAGATCGCCCGCGAGCTCCAGTTAAGCCACCAGGACTTCATCGCGGTCCGGCTGCACTACCGCGACCAACTCGCCGTCTTTCAATAAGCTCGGCAAGCCCACGCCGTGATCTGTTGGCGGGTGGCGACCATACCGTCAGCGGCGGGCCTGGTAGGGCACTGCCGGCGCCTGGTGCAGGCTCTTGACGAGGCCCGCGCGCGGCGAGGGATCCATCGCCTTCGGCGGCCAGTTGATCGACCTGCCCATGGTTGAGCGCGCCCGCCGCACGCTCGCCCGGGCCGAATCGCTACGCCGCTAACCCGGCCTTCCCGCCGCTTTCATTTTGAAGGTGGCTGCACCTCCGCCGGAGCGTGGCGGTAGATGTGAGCGAAGTCAGTGACCGGTGCCTCGTCCAGCCACATCAGCTTGGCCGGGTTCTCGCACAGCATCTGGCGCACCTCGGCTTCCTTCATGCCGAACCCCAGCAGCGCGCGGATGAAGACGCGCATGCCGTCGATGGAATCAAGGTGCAGCACCTGGCCGAAGTCGCTCCCGATGATGCAGCGCTCCGGGCCGATTTCCTTCATGGTGCGGATGGTCTCCATCGGGTCGGCCACCGGCTGGTAGAGGCTGGGGATCATCGGCTGGCAGTAGGTGCCGACATAAACGCCCAGGTCGGAGAGTTCCTTCATTTCATCGAGCAGCAGTTTGTTCAACTCGAGCAGCGGATGGTCAAGCGTGGCGCGCGCGCCCAACTCCTTGGCCTTTTTGGCGAGCGGCAGCAGTTCCTTGAAATCGGTGTGGCCGAAGCCGATGCCGACCTTTTTGGCGGCGGCCATCTCCATGATCTCGCAGACCTCCTTCAGCACCTCGCCGGAATCGCTCACCAGCCGCACGCCGCCGCGCTCCGGGTGGCCCGCGCCGCGCCAGAAGCCGAGCGAGGTAAAGGTCGGGAACCAGATCATCTTCATGTTGGGATACTGGAGCGCGATGCGCACCGCCTCCGGATTCATGCCCAGACAGGTGCCGATGCCGCCGTAAATCTCCACGCGATGCGTCAGCTCGCCGCGCTCGACGAGCGAATCGATGTGCCGCTGCACCAGGTACGCGGCATTGGCGCTGAGGTGCCAGTGGTCCTTGAAGGCCAGCGCACGCATCCCGGCCTTGGAGGCGTCAATGGCGATCTGGATCATGTCCTGGGCGCGGTGCACGAAATCCGGATAGGCGTGGATGTGGCAATCGATGGCGCCCTTCAATAATTCGTTCTCAATTCCCGGATGAATCTTGACGATCTCGGGATTGTCCTTCAGCATCTGGTAGAAATAGTCCTTGGCATTGAGCTGCCGCACGCGCTCCACGGTGAGCACGCGCCCCACCAGCAACTGCCGGGCGGTTTCCGAATCGGCAAAATCGCACATGAAAGCACTCCTCCTTTATGAATGCCTGCCCCAGGCCTCCAGGAATCGCCGCGAGTCATCCAGCACCGGCTCGGTTACCGGGACGTAGGGAATAATCAGGCGCGTTACCCCTGCCGCGACGTAGGGCTGCAACCGCTCCTTGATTTCGGCAATGGAGGTGGCGGCGATGGCCGGCATTTTGTCCATATAGTCGTCGGTGACCTTGGCCAGAGCGGCTTTGAAGCCGCCTTCGCGGAAAGCCTGCTGGATGGCCGCGACCTCCGGCCCGAGGCCGGCCGCCGTGAGCATCTCGCGATAGTGGTCGGCGATGCTGTAAAACGTCACCATTTGGCGCAGGTTACCGCGCGCCAGCGCGCGGTCGGGATGAAGCGAGACCCAGACCTTGGCGATGATCTCGGCCCGGCCCGGGTCGCGGCCGGCCGCCGCGGCGCCCTCGCGCACGCGCTCGGCGATGACTCGAATCTGCGAGGCCGGAGCCATGTTGATGACCACCCCGTCGGCGATCTCGCCCGCTAAGCGCGTCATCTT
>DATMAF010000457.1:0-2235 GCA_035560315.1 Terriglobia bacterium
GGCGGCCTACAACCCGTTCGCCTGCGACGCCTGAAAGCCGAGGCGGTGGCAGGAGCGGGCGGCTCCAATTCGGCTTCGCCAGGCTCTCCGGAGCCGCCGGAACATTTGCCGTCCTGCGAAACTGGCCTCCAGCCGCCATCCTGGTCCCATTCCGACCAGAAACGGAAACGAAAATCATCGTGAAATCGGATTGGTCAACGACTTGTTGGAGATTGAACCATTAACCGAACCTGTACCGATGGGAGCATCCCCCACTTTCTACGGTGATCTTTGATCCATGCCCATTTCGAGCGTTACATCGGCGCTGATGATTCGGGAGCGATGACGCCGACTTCTGGCGCGGTGTAGGGCACCCACGGCAATCGCCGGCGTCGGGCCTGCGGCCCGCATGCGGAATCTCCCAGAAGTCCTTGGTGCCGGCCGGAGGTCTGCCGGAACAGCCGCGCGGGGGCCTTGATCCCCTGCGGGTGGGCATGGGCGGCCAGCCGCCGATGGTACGTTGGCACGGGCTTGCTTTCTTTTCCCCGCCAGTCTCCATCTCCTCCCTTCGAAACGACGCTGGCACGTCACCCCCGGGGGGATCCAAGGAAGCGTTCCTTTTCCAAACGGCTTTCGGCGTTGACACTCGTTTCGGCGCTATGTTAGAAATCGTAGTTCTACAAAACACGGCCGCATTCCTTGAGCGGGCACTAAGCTGCATGCCAGACGAAAAACCACAGGAGCCGCCAAAAGGGGGGGAGGGCCCTGCCGCCGCGGGCGCTAAGCCGGCGGCGCCGGCCGCCAAGCCCGCGGGAGAAGCCAAGGCGCACGGGGAAAAACCGGCGGCGCCGAGCGGCCCCGTCGGGGAACCCTGGAGCGGCGAGGTGGCGGAAGTTCTGAAAAAGCACTTTCCGGATATTCCCATCCAGGCCCTCAGCTACCTCCGGCAGAACTACCTGGTGGTGCCGCGCGAGAGCATTCTGCCCATCGCCATGTTTCTGAAAACGGAGCTGCACTTCGCACTGCTGAGCGATCTGACAGCGGTCGATTACCCGCAGCGCGAAAAGCGCTTTGAAGTGGTCTACCATCTCTACTCGTTTTCGCGCAATGAGCGGGTGCGCGTGAAGGTGCCGGTGGGCGAATCGGAGACGATCGAGAGCGTGACCCCGGTCTGGAGCGGCGCCGATTGGATGGAGCGGGAAGTCTTTGACATGTTCGGCATCCGCTTCGACCATCACCCGAACCTGCGGCGCATCCTGCTGCCGGAGGAGTGGGAAGGCCACCCGCTGCGCAAGGAATACGGGATCATCCAGCAGGACACCCGCTGGGTGCAGGAAAATCTGCACATCGAAAGCGGCCAGTAGCCTGTGGGATTGCAGGAACCGATGGCAACCGCACCCCAAGCAACGTTCTTAGACGCCAACGAGATCGTCATCAACATGGGGCCGCAGCACCCCTCGACCCATGGCGTGCTGCGGGTGATCCTGAAGCTGGATGGGGAGAAAGTGCTGGGGACCGAGTGCGTCATCGGCTACCTGCATCGGGGCGTTGAAAAGATCGCCGAGAACCGCACCTACGTCCAGTTTAATCCCTATGTGGACCGCATGGACTATGTGGCTGCGGTCTCCAACGGGCTGGGCTATTGTGAAGCCGTCGAGAAGCTGCTGAACACCGAGGCCCCGCCGCGCGCCCGCTATGTGCGCACCATCCTGACGGAACTGAACCGCATCTCCAGCCATCTGCTGTGGCTGGGCACGCACGCCCTCGACCTGGGCGCCATCACCCCGCTGTTTTACACGTTCCGCGAGCGCGAAGAGATTCTGAAGATCTTTGAGAATTACTGCGGCGCTCGCCTGACCACCCATGCGTTTCGCATCGGCGGCCTGCAATACGAGACCTACGACGGCTTTGAGGAACAGGTCAAGGCGTTCTGCGATGACTTTCCCCGCAAGATTGACGAGTACGAAACGCTGCTCACCGGCAACCGCATCTGGCTGGAGCGCACCAAGGGCGTCGGCATCCTGAAAGCCGACGAAGCCATTGATCTGGGCGTCACCGGGCCGCTGCTGCGGGCCAGCGGGGTCAAGTGGGATATCCGCAAGGCCATGCCGTACGCCGCCTACAGCGAGTTTGAGTTCGATATCCCCACCGGGCAGAACGGCGACACCTTCGACCGGTACCTGGTGCGCATCGAAGAGATGCGGCAGTCCGTGCGCATCATCCGGCAGGCGGTGGCCAAGATTCCGGACGGCCCCA
>DATMAF010000458.1:0-7677 GCA_035560315.1 Terriglobia bacterium
CGCGGGCGGGGGGGGACTGGGTGCAGCGGATGTTTTCCGCCCGCCCGCTGGTGATGAAGGAGCAGGCATTGTCCCGGGCGATCTGCATCGCAAATTCTTCCTCCTCGCCCTGAACCGTCAGGCACTTCTCCCGCCCTTCGAATTCCATGCAGACCTCGCACTCATACTGCTCCAGGTGCATCGTCTGGTAGAAAATAGCCGCCAGCACCACGGCAGCGAAGAGAATGCTGGCCACCGCGGCTTTGGGAAACGGCTTGCGTCTTGCGGGCATGGAACACTCCTGCGGGCGCGAAAATGCTTCCGGCCGGGATTCCGGCCCCGCGCCGTGCGCCCGCCTCTAATATAGTGGAAATGAGGCAAATTCTCACTTATCATCAGGACAGAGAGTGCACTGGATTGGGTCTTGAGACGATTGCTTTGACTCCCGGCGGGTGCGCAGGAAACAGGAAAATGAACTGTAGGAGAACGCCGTTGAGGACCGAAAGCCGGCATTTCTTCCCCCTGCAACTGGCGCGGCAGCGGAGGGCGGCGCTGCTGTGCGGGATGTTGCTCTGCCTCCCGCAACTGCTGCGCTCGCAAGCCGTCGAATTGAATGTCATTGAGCGGACGCTGAAAAACGGGATGAAGGTGCTGCTGGTCGAGCGGCATGATTCCCCCACGGTGGCCCTTTATTTGATGTTCAAAGTCGGGGGGGTGGATGATCCGGCGGGGAAAACCGGCATCGCTCACATGCTGGAGCACATGATGTTCAAGGGAACCCGGACGTTCGGCACGACCAATTACAAGGCCGAGATCCCTATCATGGAGCGGATCGACGCGACCTACCGCGAGCTGGCGGCGGAGCGGGCCAAGATCGGCTCTCCCTTCCAAACCCCCGACCTGCAGAAGATTCAGCAGCTCGAAGCGCGGATGAAAGCGTTGCAGGAGGAACAAAAGCAGTACGTCGTGAATGACGAGCTCTCCCAGGCGCTGGAGCGGCTGGGCGGGGTCGGGATGAACGCCTCCACGGGCAACGACACCACCCAGTATTTCGTGCAACTGCCCTCCAACCAACTGGAGGTCTGGGCCATGCTGGAGGCGGACCGCATCGCCAACCCGGTCTTCCGGGAGTTTTATCCGGAGCGCGACGTGGTGCACGAGGAGCGGCGCATGCGCACCGACACCAACCCCCGCGGCCTGCTCTGGGAACTGTTTTCGGCGGCCGCGTTCCAGGCCCACCCCTACCGGCAGCCCATCATCGGCTGGCCCTCCGATATTGACAGCTACACGCGCGAGGAGGTGCTCCAGTACTTCAAGATTTTTTACGCTCCGAACAACGCCATCCTGGCCATTGTCGGGGACATCCAGCCGGAGAAGACCGTGGCGCTGCTGGAGAAATACTTTGGCGTGATCCCGCCGCAGCCCCAGCCGGCGCGCAAGATCAGCAAGGAGCCGGAGCAGAAAGGCGAACGCCGCGTGGTGCTGCGCTGGGATGCGGAGCCGCAGCTCTATATCGGCTACCACATCCCCCCGACGGGCCACGAAGACACCTTTGCCCTGGATGTCCTGGGGCAGTTGCTTTCCGGCGTGACGCGCAACTCCGGCACCGGCCGGCTGTACCGCGGCCTGGTGGTCGAAAAGAAAGTGGCGCTGAACGCGGAAGCCGGGGCCTCCACCTCTCTCTACCCCAATCTGTTCGTCATTGGGGTAACGCCCGCGCCGGGCAAGACCGCCGCGGAAGTGGAGCAGGCGGTCTATGAAGAGATCGAGAAGCTGCAAAAGGAGCCGCCCGCTGCCGAAGAGATCGAGCGGGTCCGCAACGCCGCGGACGCCTCCTTCATTCGCTCGCTCCGCTCCAACCTGGGCGTGGCGCGGATGATTTCCTACGTCCAGTACGTCGCGGGAGACTGGCGGTTTCTTTTCACCGAACGGGAGAAACTGAAAGCCGTCACTGCCGAACAGGTGCAGGCGGTGGCGAAGAAGTACTTCAGCGAGAACAACCGGACGGTGGCGGAGTTGCGTCCGCTGCGGGCGGGCGCCGCCGGCGCGCCGCAGCAGACCTCCTCCATCCCGCCGGGGGAGGCGCGTCCATGACCGTGCGGCAGCCAGGGACCGGCGCGCGGTTGCTGCTGCTGGCGGCCGCGCTGTTTGCCGCGATGCGGCCGGCCCTCCTGCGGGCCCAGGACGGCGAACATTCCGCGCCGGCCTCCACCCGCGGCGACCGCCATTCGGAAGGATGGGAGCGGGCCATGCGGCTGAAAGGCCCGCCGCTGCCCCCGAAGTTTCCCCGCATCGGCGGTGAGATTGAGCGCACCGTGCTGGAGAACGGCCTGGTGCTCTACATGCAGGAGGATCACCGCCTGCCGCTGCTGGATGTCACCGTCCTGGTCCGCACCGGCTCCTATTATGAAGCCCCCGAAGAGCTTCGCACGGCCAGCCTCCTGGGAGAACTGCTGCGGACCGGGGGAACGAAGAGCTATTCGCCGGAGGAGCTCGACGAGCGGCTGGACTTCATCGCGGCGGAACTGAGCGTCAGCATGCAGGCGGAGCAGTGCAGCGTCTCGCTGAATGTTCCGGCGAAGGATGCTCCGGAAGCGCTGCGCATTCTCGCCGAGGTGCTGCGCTACCCGGCTCTGGACGCGGAGCGGCTGGAGCTGGAGAAGCAGCAGGCCCTGTACGCGCTGCGGGCTTCCAACGATTCGCCCAGCTCCGTCTTGCAGCGGGAGTTCCGCCGGCTGCTGTACACGGAGGCGCATCCCGGGGGCCGCTACCCCACCTTCGAACGCATCCGGGCCATCACGCGGGAGGACCTGCTACGCTTCCACCAGAAATTTTTTCACCCCAACCAGATCATGATCGGCGTCGTCGGCGATTTCCAGAGAGCGGAAATGCTGGCCACGATGAAGGCGCTGTTCGGCGACTGGCCGCGGCAAGAGGTGGCGCTTCCGCCGCTGCCGAAGGTCAACCCGACGCCGCGGCCCGGCGTGTTCTACGTGCAGAAGGCGGTGAATCAGTCCAACCTCTGGCTGGCGCACTGGGGAGTAAACCGGGAAAATCCCGACCGCTTCGCCATTGACTTGATGAATGACATCCTGGGCGGCTCCGGATTGAATTCCCGCCTTGCCGAGCGCGTCCGCAACGACGAAGGGCTGGCCTATTCCGTGGGCAGCTTCTATAACACCGGCCTGCGCGACGTCAATTTCTTCGTCGCCCTGGCGCAGACCAAGACCGAATCCACCGTCCAGGCCATTCAGTCCATGATCGACGAGATCCAAAAGATGCGCTCCGGAAGCATCTCGAAAAACGAATTCGATTCCGCCAAGGAAATGTTTCTCTATAGCCAGGTCTTCCGCTTCGCGGAGCCGGCGCGGGCCCTGAGCGCCTTGATGAATCTGGAGTACGAGGGTCTGCCGATGGATTACCTGGAAAAGGAGTTCGCCAGCTATCAGGCGGTCACGGCCGCCGACATCCAGCGGGTGGCGCGCCAGTACCTGCGGCCGGAACAACTGACGATCTTTATTGTGGGAGACGCCACCAAGTTTAAAGAGCAGGCCGCGGCGCTGGGGCCGGTGCAGGAAATTACGCCGTTCCAGTTTGGGGGCGAGGAGCGCAGCAGCGCGCAGCCCTGACCGCGCCGGGGGATCGCCGCGACCCGGCTTTGTCGCCGGACTCACCAACAGTTATGCGAATCCTGGTAACCGGAGGAACCGGCTTCATCGGTTCCAATCTTGTTCTGCGGCTGCTGGAGCAGGGGCACGAGGTTCTGATCACCGGCCACGACGCGGAGCAGAAAATCCCAAACTTTCGCGGCAAGATGTTGCAGCCGGGCCTGCTCGGAATCGACTGGGAGGCCCTCGGGCACGTCGACGTGCTGTTTCACCTGGCCGCCATCAACGACACCACCTCGCTCGACGAGCGGGAGATGATGCGCGCCAACGTGGCAGCGGCCCAGGAACTGTTCCGGCGCGTGGCGGAGGGGGGGTGCCGGCGGATTGTCTACGCCTCCTCGACGGCGGTCTACGGCGATGCGCCCGCTCCCTACCGGGAAGAGACGCCGGCGCGCCCCCTGAACCCCTACGCCCGCTCCAAGAAAGAACTGGAGGAGTGGGCCAGCCGTTTCGCCGCCGAGCATCCGGAGCTGACCGTGGTGGGATTGCGCTACTGCAACGTGTACGGGCCGCGCGAGAATCATAAGGGACCGCGGGCCAGCATGATCTATCAGCTGGCGGCGCAGATGCGGCAGGGCAATCCGCGGCTGTTCCGTTTTGGCGAGCAGAAGCGGGATTATCTCTACGTCGCGGACGCCGTGCGGGCCAACCTGCTGGCGGCCGAGGCGCGGCAGAGCTGCATTGTGAATTGCGGGTCCGGCAAGGCCGTCACGTTCAACGCGCTGGTGGAGCTTCTCAACCAGACTCTCGGCGTGCGCCGCCGGCCGGAATATATTCCCAACCCCTTCGCGGACCGCTACCAGAGCCACACGGAATGCGACATGACCTTGGCCAAGGAGCGGCTGGGCTTTGAGCCGGCCTATGATCTGCCCGCGGGCCTTGCCGACTACGCCCGCAGCGGCTTCCTGCCGGGCTGCGGCTAGAGATCGTATTTCTTGGCGTAGTGGCGGAAAGAGCGGTAACTCATCTTCAGCAGTTCGGCGGCGCGCGTCCGCACGCCGTCCGCCTGGATCAGGGCCGATTCGAGCAGCCGCCGCTCGATCTGCTGGATGTGCGCCTGCAAATCGATCCCTCCGTTTGGAATCTCCGCCAGGATGGCGCCGCCGCGCGGGGCTTCCCAGCCGTGCACCACGCGCTCCGGCAGAGAATCGGGGGTGATTTCGCTGCTTTTCTCCAGCGCCACGGCGCGCTCGATGGCGTTCTCCAGCTCGCGGACGTTTCCGGGCCAGCTATAGGCCTCCAGCAAGCGCACCGACTCGCCATTAATGCCGCGGATGGACTTGCCCATCTGGCGGTTGAATTTTTCGAGGAAATGGAACGCCAGCAGCGGAATATCCGAAGGCCGGCTGCGCAGCGGGGGAACCTCCAGCGGGATGACGCTGATGCGATAGTACAGATCGGTGCGGAACTTTTCCTCGCGCACCATCTGCTGCAAGTCGCGGTTCGTGGCGGCGATCACGCGCACGTCCACTTCGATCTCCTCATTGCCGCCCACCGGACGGATTTTCCGCTCCTGCAAGGCGCGCAACAGCTTGACCTGCATGGGCAGACTCATCTCCGCAATCTCGTCCAGGAACAGCGTGCCGCCGGAGGCATACTCGAACAGGCCCTTCTTGTTCGCGACGGCTCCGGTGAAGGCCCCTTTCATATAGCCGAACAGTTCGCTCTCGAGCAGGGTTTCCTGAAAAGCGGAGCAGTTGATGGAGACAAACGGCTCGTTCCGGCGGTTGCTGTTTTCATGGATGGCCCGCGCCACCAGTTCCTTGCCGGTGCCGCTCTCGCCCAGGATCAGGACCGTGCTGGAGGTGGGAGCCACGCTCCAGATCAGCTCGAACAGTTTGCGCATCGGAGGGCTTTGGCCGACGATGCGGTCCAGGCCCCGTTCTTTGCCGAGTTCCCGGCGCAGGATGACGTTCTCGGTCTGGATGCGATGGGTTTCCAGGGCGCGCTTGACGGCGAACTTCAGGTCGTCCACAAACTCGTGGGATTTTTCCACATAGTCGAAGGCGCCGAGCTGGCCGGCCAGCAGCGCGGTGCCCGTGGTGCCGTGCGCGGTGATCAGGATCACCAGCGTGTCGGGATGGGCTTCGCGGACATGCCGCAGCAGATCCAGGCCGCTGCTGTGCGGCATCTTCACGTCCGAGACGATGAGGTCGAAGCGCTGCGCTTCCAGCTTCTGCCGGGCGGCCTCCACGCTCGTAACCGTTTCCACGTGATGCCCCAGCTTGCGAAATGCGATATCCAGCATTTCGCAAATGGATTTTTCATCGTCGACGACCAGAATCTTAGCCATGGACCGTAGCTGCGGAGACCGCCGGGCGGGGGGCGTGCGCCAGCAAGGGCAGCTCGATATGGAACACGCAGCCCTTTCCGGTGGATTCGGCGCGGATCGTGCCCCGATGCGCCTGCACAATCTGATACGCAATCGCCAGCCCCAAGCCCGTGCCCCCTTCAAAATCGGATTGGAACGGCTCAAAGATTTTTTCCGCCTGCTGCGGGGTCAGACCGATGCCGGTGTCGCGGAAGCGGATCTGCAAGCGGCCGTCCTGGCGCTCCAGTTCCACCCGCAGCACCCCCCCGGCGGGCATGGCCTTGAGGGCGTTCTCGCCCAGATTCCAGAACACCTGCCGCATGCGATCCATATCCAGGGAGACCCATACCGGCTCCGGCGGAAACTGTTTTTCAATCCGGTAGCGGGAATCCAGCCGGGGGTGGTTTTGCAGCAGGGTGAGTGTTTCCTCCAGAATCTCCACCACATTGGCCGGGGTGAACTGAAACGTCTTTTCGCGGGCGTAGAGCAGGAAGTCCGTGATAATTCGATTCAGCCGCTCCGATTCTTTCAGAACGATGCCAATGAGGCGCTGCTGGTCCTGGTTCATGCTGGCCATTCCGGAAAACAGCTTGACCGAACCGGCGATGGAGGCCAGCGGGTTGCGAATCTCATGCGCGATGGCCGCCGCCATCCGGCCGATCGCCGCCATGCGGTCCTTGAACTGGACTTCCCGTTCCAGACGTTTCAGCGCCGTGACGTCCTGAAAGTTATAGACGTAGCCGATCGTCTCACCGCTGCGCGTCAGCGGGGCGACGCTCATGCCCAGAAATTTTTCCTCCCCGCGCGGATCCCGCCAGGGCATTTCGCGCCGCGGTTCGGACAGATCCGGGCGGCCATCGACGGCGATGCCCGGAAAAATGGTATTCACCGACTGGCCTTCCAGCGCGGCGAAGGACGTTCCCAGGATCTCGGCGCCCGGCGTGTTCAGCAGCCGGATGCGGCCCTCCAGGTCGGTGGTGACCAGCCCGCCCCGCATGCTCTCGACAATGTCCTGATTCAGCGCCCGCAAATCCTCCACCTTGCCGGCCTGTTTCTGGAGTTCCACGCCGGTTCTGCGGAGAATCTCCGCCAGTCTCCCGGCCAGATAGGCCACCGCCAAAAACGCCGCCAGGTTCGTGATCACCTTCATGCGCACGCTGCGCAGGTCCGGATAGGCCAGCCCGTAGGAGGGAATGACCCCGTAATAGGGCAGCTCGAGAACCGCCCAGGCCTGGAGAAAACAGATGGCCGCCAGCAGGTAGGTCCCGAAGCGCTGGAGCACAATGCTCCCCATCAGGATCATGAGGGGGTACAGGAAATAGAAATAGCTGTCCAGGCCGCCGGTGAAGTAAATCACCAGCGACACCATGGTGGCATCCAGAATCATCTGCAGGTACGCCTGGATGTGATCGTCCGCGCGACTTTTCAGGAGAATCGCGTAGATCAAATCCAGCAGGTACCAGAAGACCACCACCGCCAGAAAATACTTCATCGGCACGCGGATGACGGTCAGGCTTTGAAAGCCCTCCACCTGCTGGATCACCAGTTGGATGCCGAGCAGAAAACTGACGATGACGACCCGGACGCGAATCATCCAGGAGAGCCACTGTCTTCGATTCAGCATCTCGATGAGCGCCCCCCACTTCCCCCCAAACGTTGGCGGGCGGCGGCGACGTCCGCTCGCCGGTCGCTGTTTCGCCGAACTGTACCCCAAAAGCC